>CAYPVZ010000233.1:0-5460 GCA_964414235.1 uncultured Rhodothermales bacterium
CGTCGAGGCCATCCTCGCCCTCAACGGCCAGCGCTCGCCCGACATCCGCGTCGGCCAGCGGATCCGCGTCCGCTAGCGCCGCGGCACTCCGCCGCGCCGCCTGCGTAGGTGCGCGCCCCGAGACGCCGCCCATGCAGCCGCCCCCGACCCCGCCCGACAGCACGCCCGACGAGATCGACGCCGCGCTCGACGAACTGGCGGCGCACGCGACCGAGTGGGCCCGGCTCCCGATCCCGCGCAAGGTCGAGATGCTGGAGGGCATCCTGCCGCGCATCCGGGCCTACGGCGGGCGCTGGGTGACCGCGGCCTCGCGCGCCAAGGGGCTGGCCGTCGGCTCGCCGCTGCGGGGCGAGGAATGGACGGCCGGCCCGTGGGCCGTCGCCAACTACATCCGGCCCATCGTCGACACGCTCCGGCACGTCGAGGCCGGCACGCTGGCGGAGACGCTCGACGGCCGAGTCCGCCAGCGGCCCGATGGGCAGGTCGTCGTGCGCGTGATGCCGGACGGGATCGCAGACCGGGTCCTGACCTCGGGCGTCGAGGTCGACGTCTGGATGGAGCCCGGCGTCGGGCCCGACGAGGTGGCCGCGACGATGGCGCCGTTCTACCGCGAGGCCGAGCCGGCGGGCGGCGTCTGCCTCGTGCTCGGCGCCGGCAACGTCGCGGCCATCCCGGCGCTCGACGTGCTCTACAAGCTGGTCGGCGAGGGACGCGTGGTGTGCCTCAAGATGAACCCGGTCAACAGCTACCTCGGGCCGATCTTCGAGGCCGTCTTCGAGGCGTTCGTGGCGGCCGGTTTTCTGCGGCTGGTCTACGGCGGCGCCGAGATCGGGCGGGTCCTCACGCGGCACCCGCTCGTGGACGAGATCCACATGACCGGCAGCGCGGCGACCTACGACGCCGTCGTGTTCGGGGCGGGCGCCGAGGGCGCGGCGCGGAAGGCGAAGGACGCGCCGGAGGTGGACGTGCCGGTCTCGGCCGAGTTGGGCGGCGTGAGCCCGTGCGTCGTCGTCCCCGGCGACTGGTCCGAGCCGGACCTCCGGTTCCAGGCCGAGAACGTGGTCACGACCAAGCTCTACAACGCCGGCCACAACTGCATCGCGACGCAGGTGCTGGTGGTGCCCGAGGCGTGGCCCCAGCGCGCGGCGTTCCTCGACGCGGTCCGCGAGGTGATGGCCGAGGTCGAGGAGCGGCCCGCCTACTACCCGGGCGCGGCCGACCGGCTGGCGGCCTTCACCGAGGCCGTCGACGACGCTGAGCAGATCGGGTCGCGGCTCCTGGCCGAGGTCCCGGCGGACGCCGACAGCCCGTTGTTCGAGGCGGAGACCTTCGGGCCGGCGCTGGCCGTCGTCCGTCTCCCCGGCGGCGGGCCGGGCGAGGAGCCCGGCACCTGGTTCGCGCGCGCCGTCGACTTCTGCAACGACCGGCTGGCGGGCACGCTCGGGGCGACCGTGATCGCGCACCCGCGGACGCTCCGCCAGCTCGGCGCGCGCTTCGAGGACGAGATCGCGCGGCTGCGCTACGGCGCGGTCGGCGTCAATCTGTGGGTCGGCGGCGGCTTCTTCGCAGCCCAGGCCGCGTGGGGCGCCTTCCCGGGGCACACGCGGACGGACATCCAGAGCGGGACCGGCGTCGTCCACAACAGCCGGCTCTTCGGGCGCCCGCAGCGGACCGTCCTCTACGGCCCGTTCGCGCCGTTCCCGCGCTCGCTGCTGCTGGGCGAGACGCACGCGTCGCCGAAGCCGCTCTGGTTCGTGACGAACAAGACGGCCGAGACGACGGCGAAGCGCGTCACCGAGTTCGCGACGGATCCGAAGGTCGGCCGCCTGCCTGGCCTGCTGGCGAGCGCCGTGCGAGGATAGAACGGCCGGCCGGCGCGCCCCGCCAGTGGCCGGCTACTGGATGCCGAGCAGCGTCACGTCGAAGATCAGCGTCGCGTTCGGCGGGATGCCGCTGTTGGGCGGCGGATTGGCCCCGTAGCCGTCCTCCGGCGCGATGGTCAACGTCTTCGACTCGCCGACGCGCATGCCCACGATGCCGTCGCGGAAGCCGGGGATGACGCGCTGCAGGCTGAACGTGGCGCCCGCGCTCTGGTCGAACACGGTCCCGTTCTCCAGCCGGCCCTCGTAGGCGACGGTCACGATGCTCGCCCGCCCGGCGACGCTGTCGTCGTCGGAGTCGCAGGCGGCGAGGGGGAGCAGGAGGGCGAGGGCGAGGAGGGCGCGCACGGGCGGGGTGGGGGGGAGGCGCCCAACCTAGCGCTCCGGAGCCCCGGCATTCCAGCCCAACATCCATCCCATGGGCACGAGACTCGGGACGTGCATCGTCTATACTGACCCCGCTGTTTCCGCCGTAACCCGTCCTCGGGATCGGCGTAGCTCGTCTTCCCTTCATCACCCCCTGCCTCATGCGCCGTTCGTTCCTCGCCTTCCTCCTCGTCCTCCTCGCCCCGCTGGCGGCGGCCCAGGGCCCTGTTGGGACGTGGGCCTTCGACCTGATGCCGCCCGACGGCGGCGACGCCTTCGACCACGGCTTCGTGACCGTCCCCGCGCCCGGCGCGACCGGCCGCTTCGTCCTCATGGGCAACGGCGTCGACTCTGAGATGACCGGCGTCGAGGTCACGACCGACGGGGCGGCCTTTACCGCCTCGGGCACGCTCGCCTCGTTCGGCGCGCCCTTCACGCTGCAGGCCACGATCGACGGCGCCGCCTTCGATGGCACGTTCTCCCTCGGGGCGCAGGCGTTCGGCATCCACGGCACCCGCGCCGCCGCCGACGCCTTCGCGGCCTACGACGCCCGCCAGGACTCGCTCCGTGACGCGAACGCGCCCGAGCCCGTCGACCTCTTCGAGCCGTTCGACCTGCCGACGCCCAACAGCTACCGCACCGCCAGCGGCCGCCCCGGCCCCGACTACTGGCAGCAGCGCGCCGACTACGACCTCAAGGCGAGCCTCGACGAGACGACCCACACGGTCACCGGGACGGTCCGCCTGACCTACACCAACAACAGCCCCGAGGACCTGACCTACCTCTGGTTCCAGCTGGAGCAGAACCTGTTCGCCAGCGACAGCCGCGGCGGCCCGATCACCGGCCGCGCCTCGTCCTCGCTCGACGACCAGCACGGCTACCGGCTGGGCACCATCACCGTCGATGGCCGGACCGTCGCGCCGTACGTCAACGACACGCGGATGCGGCTCGACCTGCCCCGGGCCGTCGAGGCGAACGGCGGCACGGTCGAGGTCGTCATCCCATACTCGTTCGTGGTCCCGGGCTCGCCGGGCACGCCGCGCATGGGCCGCCTCGACACCGAGCACGGCACGGTCTACGCCATGGCCCAGTGGTACCCCCGCGTCTCCGTCTTCGACGACGTCAACGGCTGGAACACGATGCCGTACCTCGGCTCGGGCGAGTTCTACCTCGAGTACGGCGACTACACGATGGAGCTGACCGTCCCCGCCAGCCACACCGTCGTCGCGACGGGCACGCTGCTCAACCCGGACGACGTCTACTCCCGCGCCCAGCGCGACCGACTGGCGGAGGCCCGCGAGAGCGAGGAGGCCGTGATGATCGTGACCGAGGCGGACCGCGACGCGGCGGCCTCGGCGACCGGCACCAGGACGTGGCGCTTCCGCGCCGAGAACGTCCGCGACGTGGCCTGGGGCAGCTCGGCCGCCTTCATGGTCGACGGCGCCCACGCCGGCATCCGCCAGGAGGACGGGTCGATGAACGACGTACTCATCCTGAGCGCCTACCCGTCCGAGGGCGTCTCGGACGACCCGCAGAACCCGGGCTGGGAGGAGGCCACGCGCTACGGCCGCGCCTCCATCCTCAACAACTCGTACTGGTACCCCTACCCGTACCCCGTCGCCATCTCGGTCGCCACGCACGTCGGCGGGATGGAGTACCCCATGCTCCACTTCTCGTCGGTCCGCAGCCGCCACTTCGGGCTGTTCGGCGTCGTGGACCATGAGCTGGGCCACAACTGGTACCCGATGATCGTCGGCTCCGACGAGCGGCGCCACCCGTGGATGGACGAGGGCTTCAACACGTTCATCAACGGCCCCTCGAACATCAAATTCTACGACGAGGGCGACGACCCGTCGCTGCCCGGCTACGGCACGGGCGCCTCGACGCGCGCCTCCCGCGTCTCCCCGGACAACATCGCCGATGCCTTCCGGGGCAACGAGATCTCGGTCGACGACGAGATCATGACCTACCCGGACCAGCTCGAAGGCAACGAGATCGGCTGGAACGCCTACACCAAGCCGGGCGCCGGCCTCAACCTGCTCCGCACGGCCATCCTCGGGCAGGACCGCTTCGACCGCGCCTTCCGCGAGTACACCCGCCGCTGGGCCTTCAAGCACCCCCAGCCGGCCGACTTCTTCCGCACCATGGAGGACGTCGCGGGCGAGGACCTCGACTGGTTCTGGCGCGGCTGGTTCGACACGCGCCACGAGTACGACGCCGTCCTGGAGTCGGTCGCCCAGGCCGAGGACGTCGTCCGCGTGACGGTCGGCCAGAACAAGGGCCTCGTCTTCCCGACGACGGTCGAGGTCACCTTCGCCGACGGCTCGACCGAGCGCGTGGCGGTCCCCGTCGAGGCCTTCGCGCGGACCGACGCCTTCACGGTGAGCGTCGCCGCTGACGGCCGCCAGGTCGCCAGCGCCACGCTCGACCCGGACCACCTGCTTCCGGACATCGACCGCGACAACGACACGGCCGACGCCGAGTAGCGACCGCGCCGACGACGACCGAGGGGCGTTCCGGGAGACCGGGGCGCCCCTCGTCACGTCCGGCGGGCGGCGACCGCCAGCGGGGCCGCGTCTATCCTCTACGCCCGCCGCTCGATGGCGTAGACGAGGTAGTCGGTGGCCGGCGGCACCGCGCCGAGGCGGCGCAGCATGGAGGCGATCTGCCCCCGGTGGTACGTCGCGTGGTTGACGACGTGGACGAGCACGTCGCGGAGCGGGAGCGTCTGGACGGCGCCGCTGAAGAGCGTGTACGTCAGCGGCGCGTCGAGGTCGGCGTCGCTCAGCCCGTCGAGGAGCGCCGCGCGCTGGCGCTCGACGTCCGCCAGCGCGGCGCGGAGGGCGTCGGGCGAGGGCGCCTCGACCCAGGCGGGCCGGGCCGTGGGGCGCTCGCCCTGCCAGCGCTTCAGCCAGACCCACTCGGCCGAGAGGAGGTGGGCGAGCGTAGCGCCGAGGCTGGGGAAGCTGCCGCCGAGGTCGCTCGCCCAGGCGTCGTCGTCGAGCGCGGCGGCGGCGGCGAGGACGCGGCCGGTGGCCCAGTCGGTGTAGGCGGAGAGGTCGCGGACGTCGGCGGCGGTCATCGCAGGCAGGGGAGGGGGCGGCCAAGATCACCCGGCGAGGGCTGGGTGGCGAGGGCGGCGTTCGGCGGGCCCGCCCCGCTCGGCTCTGAGCGGACCCGCGCAGAAAGAGGAGCGTACGTCAGCTGTGAATGT
>CAYPVZ010000234.1:0-3198 GCA_964414235.1 uncultured Rhodothermales bacterium
GAGCTCTACGCCCCCATCGGCACCGTCGAGATCGCTGAGGCCTCCGCCGGCCAGCCGGTCTCGGCCACCATCCCGCTCGACCCCGAGTTCGCCTTCGACCGCCTCTCGGCGACGGCGACGGACGCCGACGGCAACACGAGCGAGCTGCCCATCGCGGCCCACGCCGTGGCCGCGGAGGCGCCCGTCGCGGCGGCCGGCGCGGCGCTCTCGATGGCCGGCCCCAACCCGTTCGCCGCGACGACGGCCCTCCGGCTCGACGTGGACCGCGCCCAGTCCGTCCGGGCCGAGGTCTTCGACGCCGCGGGCCGCCGCGTGGCCGTGCTCCACGACGGCCCGGTGGCGCCGGGCGAGGCGCTGGCGCTCGCGCTCGACGGGGCCTCGCTCTCGGCCGGCGTCTACGTCGTCCGCGTCACCGGCGAGGGCTGGCAGACCTCGCGGCGCCTCGTCCTCGCGCGCTAGGGCATCCAGGGCCGGCCCGACGGCCTCGAGGTCCTCCTCAGGGGCATCGGGGTGGACGCGCTCACCTGCCGGGCAGCGGAAGCGGGTGCATCGCCGTCCGGTAGCTGGCTTCCCGCATGCCGGCCCGGCGCGGGCTCCCCGATCTATGGTGGGTCGGGGAGCCCGCATTGATTTCTGGGAGCGGGGTGCTGGATGCCAGCACAGTGGGCAGGCCGGATGTCGACGATAGCTTGCGGGATCCATCCCCTGAGTCGTGTGAGCATCCCTGCCGGTCTCCGTCGTGTACTTGAGGAAGGGCGCCTGATTCCGTTCGCAGGCGCGGGCGTGTCTCGGTCCGTCACCGATAAGAACGGGGCGCCGCTTCTCCCACGCTGGTCCGATCTGCTCCTCGCAGCGGCGGAGCAGTTGGAAGAGGAGAAGCCCGATGCAGCCGCCATCGTCCGGGCGTACACCAACACCAAGCGCTTCCTGAAGGCGGCAGCAGAAGCCCGGGAGGCGCTGGATACCGAGTGGTCGCAGTTCCTGACCGACCAGATCGAGTTCGATAAAGCCAACCTCGCACCGGAGTCCCTGGCCCTCCCCAAAGCGCTGTGGGCTCTGTCACCCGTCGTCGTCACCACCAACTACGACCGGGTTCTCCGAATCGCACACTGGGATTCGGACGACCTCAACGAGTGGACAGTCGAGGCTCCCCACCAGCAAAATGACCTGCTCCGCGAGCAGCTTCGCCAGTCCACCCTCTGGTACCTCCACGGACGGATCGGCGACACGTCGAGCATCATCCTGACCCCCGACAGCTACGACAAGCTCTACGGCACCGAACAGATCGAGCCGATCTACTCTGCCGCCTACCGGACGCTCGACACCCTGCTCGGAACCCGCACGTTCCTGTTTGTCGGCTTCAGCTTCGACGATCCAGCCCTGCGGATGGCGCTGGAGACGTTCGCGACGGCCATGAAAGGGGCTGGAGGGAAGCACTACGCGATCCTCCCACCCGACGAGGCGGCCCGACTGCCCCGCGACCTCCCGGTCGTGCCGCTCCCCGCCGAGCACGGCGAACCCACCCTCGCCCTCCTCCGCGAGATGGCCGAGATCGTCCATGCCCGCGACGCCCCGGCCGCCCCACTGGCGGATGCCCCCAGCGAGACGGACGACCCTACGGACGACCCCGCCGCGACCGACGGCCCCGTCGCCGACTTCAAGCCGACAAACCGGGCGACCTACATCCCCTTCCCCCAGAAGGGCAACCAGGTCATCGGCCGCGCCGACGCCCTCGCCGAGGTGCGCCGCCAGCTCGCCGACGGGACCCCGACGAGCATCGGGCAGGCCGCCGCCTTCACCGGCCTCGGCGGCCTCGGCAAGACCCAGCTCGCCGTCGAGTACGCCTACGCCTACCTCGACCAGTACCCCAGCGGCGTCGTCTGGATCACGGCCGACCAGGAGATCGAGCCGCAGCTCATCGAGACGGCCGAGAAGGCCCGCTGGGTCAGTCCCCAGTCGGACCACCGGAGCAAGCTCGACCTCGCCCTCCGTCGCGTCCGCACCTTCGACGGCGGCCTCGTCGTGTTCGACAACGTCGAGGACCGCGCCGCCATCGAGGCGTACCTCCCCATCGAAGGCGCCCGTCCCCACCTGCTGCTCACCAGCCGGTTCACGATCCCCCCGTTCGACCCGATCCTCCTTCCCACGCTCGGGCCGGACGACGCCTACGCCCTCCTCGTGCAGGAGGCCCGGCGCTCGCCGGCCGATGCCGACGAGGACGCCGCGGCCCGCACCATCGTCGAGCGCCTGGAAGGTCTCCCGCTCGCCATCGAACTGGCAGGGGCCTACCTGCGCTACCGCCCCACCGCCAGCTACGCCGGCTACCAGGACCTCCTCGCGGAGAGCGTGACCCACACCCTCTCCCGCGGTGCCCTCGACAGCTTTACGCGCCACAACCCGGACGTGGCCTCCGCGCTCGCCGTTCACGACCGGCTGATCGAGGACGCCCCCGCTCTCCCGGCGGTTCTGGAGGTCCTCACCTGGAGCGCCTCGGCCGCCATGAGCCGCAGCCTGCTTCAGGCTCTCCTCCCGGAGGTCACAGCCACGAGCCTTCAGGAGGCGCTCGACCTCGGCGAGTCGCTTCGCCTGCTTCGCCGCGTCTCTGGTGCCGACCGTTACGCCATCCATCGCCTCGTCGCCGAAGTCCGGCGTGAGCAGGAGACTCCGCCCGCCGACTGGCTCATCGCCACTGCCCGACACCTCGGCGACTGGTTCAAGGAGCGCCGCAACGACTTTCGCCAGCTCGACGCCTACGAGGCCGATCTCGACCACCTTGAGGAATGGGCGGCCCGAGTCGAGGACGACGCTCCGGCTCTCGCCGCTGAGATGACGTGGCTCCAGGCCTATCCACCCTATCACCGGGGGCAACACCGTCAGATCCTCGACCGGCTGGACACCGCCCAGACCCTGTTCGATGCGTCCGGGTCCTCAGATGCTGAACTCGAAGCCCACCTGGACCACGACCGATCTACGGCACTTAGCATGGCCGGGCAGGTGCGGGAAGCGATGGCGTTCGCACGGCGCTCTCTAGAGATCCGTCAGTCCGTTCTGGGCGAGGGGCACCCCGAGGTGGCTTGGTCGCTCGCCAGCGTCGGCGCGACGCTCCACGCGATGGGGTCGTACGACGAGGCGCTCCGGCTGAAGCAGGAGGCGCTGGCGCTCCGCCGGTCGGTTCTGGGTGAGGAGCACCCTGAGGTG
>CAYPVZ010000234.1:3298-5412 GCA_964414235.1 uncultured Rhodothermales bacterium
AGCAGGAGGCGCTGGCGCTCCGCCGGTCGGTTCTGGGCGAGGGACACCCCGACGTAGCCCACTCGCTCGCCAGTGTTGGGGCCACACTCATTCGACTCGGACGTTACGAAGACGCACAGGAGCATCTGGAAGCGGCGGTCGAACACTCCGACACGAGCCTTGGACCCACACACTCTCAGACACTCCACGCGGTCGACCACCTCGCCAGCGCATACGTCGCACGCCACCAGGCGCGGCGTGGCCTGGCTCTCGTTCAGAATCGCTTGGATCTCATCGACAAGAGCCACCCGTTCTACAAACGGCTGAAGACGAAACGCGACACTCTCGCCGCCCAGGTACCCGGGATGCGCCAGCGCGGCAGCCGCCGCAGGAAGTAGCTAGGAGAGCTCGTATATAGGCTTCTCAACCCCTTCTCCAGCATCCCCGCCCCGCTGGCGATGCCCCCCGACGCCCCGCCCACGCGTCCCGACGCCTCCGCTAGCGCTCCCGACGGCCCCGCTTGAGCCTCCGACGCCGTCCCTGATCGTCCCGACGGCTCCGCCAGCCGTCCCGACGCCGTCGCTTGCGGTCCCGACGCCGATCCTAACGGTCCCGACGGCTCGGCGACGCGCCACGACGCCAGACCTAACCGTCCCGACGTGGAACCTAACGGCCCCGACGATCCACCCGGCCGTTTTGTCGACGGGGTTGGTTATTTGGATCGGGTTCCCTACGTTTTCCGGCACGCACCCGCCCATCGAGCGGGCTTCCTGTTCTCCATCCCCTGTGTGCCATGGAACCCGACCCCGCACCCCGGTCCGACAACGACCAGAAGCTCGCCGCCGAGCTCACCGACTGGGAGCAGGCCCTGACCGCCGCCCGCGACGACGCCGAGGCCCAGGCCATCCTCGCTCCGATCAACTACGCCCCGGCCGACCTCGACGCGATCCTCGCCCTCGTCGCCTCCGCCCGCACCGCCTACACGGCCCGGACGACGGCCGACGCCGCGCGGGGTAGCCTCTCCACCGACGAGGGCGCCGCCCGCGACTCCGCCGACGCCTCCTACGCCGCCTTCCGCGTCGTCGCCCGTGCCGTCTTCTCCGACGACGACGACGCCCAGACCGCGCTCGGCCTCCACGGCCGCGTCCCCGAGGCCCTCTCCCGGTTCGTCTCGCACGCCAGGTCCGGCTACGCCGCCGCCCGCGACGAGCCCTACCAGACCCCGCTCGCCCGGCGCGGCTACACCCCCGACCGCCTCGACGCCCTCACCGCCGAGGTCGAGTCCCTCCTCGACGCCGACCGCGCCCACACGGCCGCCGCCAGTCGCGCCAAGACCGCCACCACCACCCGCGACCTCGAAGCCAGGGCCGCCCGGGACGCCTTCGTCGAGTTCCGCGACATCGCCCGCCGCGTCCTCCCACCCGACATCCGCGACCGCCTCGGCCTGGGCTGACGCCCGCCCCCGCCTCGCCGCCGGCCCGGCCGTGGACCGAATGTGGACGACCGGCCCCCGCCTCCGGGGCTGCCCCGTTGACCCGCGTAGGCTCGAAGCCCTACGTTGGCCCCATGTTTGCAGTCGACCACGTCCTCGTCTCCGACGCCCTCCTCGACGCGCCCTTCGCGTGTGCCCTCGGCGCCTGCTTCGGCGCCTGCTGCGTCCACGGCGACCGCGGCGCGCCGGTGGAGCCCGACGAACGCGAGGCCCTCGACGCCGCGCTCCCCGTCGTCTGGGACCGGCTCCGCCCCGAGGCCCGCGCCGTCATCGACCGGATGGGCACCTGGGAGGGCGACGAGCGCCAGGGCTACCACACCACGACCGTCCGCAATCGGGAGTGCGTGTTCGTGATCTACGACGGCGCGCCCGGCCGGGCCGTCGCCAAGTGCGCGCTGCAGCAGGCGTTCTGGGAGGGCGCCGTCGGCTTCGAGAAGCCCGTCTCGTGCCACCTCTACCCGGTCCGCATCCAGGCGTTCGGCGAGGGCGAGGACGCCGTCGACCTGCTCAACTACGAGCGGATCGAGCTCTGCGCGCCGGCCGTGCCGCACGGCGAGCGCGCCGGCATCCAGCTGGCGGATTTCCTGGTGCGCCCGCTCGAACGGAAGTACGGCGCCGACTGGGTGGGCCGTGTCCGCGAGGC
>CAYPVZ010000235.1:0-5404 GCA_964414235.1 uncultured Rhodothermales bacterium
GGGGGGGGGGGGGGGGGGGGGGGGGGGGGGGGGGGGGCGCCGGGCGGCCCGTCGAGAGGTCGAGGGTGCCGCCCGCCTTGGGCGCCTTCGGAGAATCGGCCATGTCGGAAGCTACAGGCGCTCGCGCGTCTACTGCGGGTTCGGCTGGGTTTCACCGCCGACGACGTCGAAGCCGGCCCCTTCGATGGCCTCGACGAGCCGCTCGCGCGTGGTCTCCGGACCCGCGTCGACCTCGGCCCGCCCGATCTCGACGGACCGGACGACGGCGCCGGAGACGCCCACCAGCGCGGCTTCCACGGACGCGACGCAGCCGCCGCAGGACATGCCCTCGATCTGGAGCGTTTCGAGGTGGCGGTCGGGCATGAGGTTCATGGCAGAGGCAGGAGAATGAAGGACAAGAAGGGCGCGAGCGGCCGGAAATGTTCCGGCTGGCGGTGCGCGTCGCCCGTCGTCAGGCACGGCGCTGGAAGCGGCCGGCGAGGGCACGGACGGGGTCGCGCCACGCCGGGTCGCGGGTCTCACGGACCACGAGGTAGATCCCGAGCAGGCCCACGATCACGTTGGCCGCCCACATCCCGAGCCACGGCGGCAGCAGGCCCCGGTCGGCCAGCTTCTCGCCCTGGACGAGCGAGATCCAGTAGAACAGGAACGTGAGCACCGCCAGCGTCGCCACCAGCCCGACGCCGGCGCGCGGCACCGCCAGCCCCAGCGGGACGCCGATCAGCACGAACACGAAGCACGCCAGCGCGATCGAGTTCTTTTTGTAGATCTCGACCCGGTAGCGCGCCGCCCGCTGCTGGTCCCAGTCGCGCGACGAGGCCGCCGCTTGCGCGGTTGACGAGACGGCGCGGGCGCGCTGAAGCGCGAGGTCGTAGACCGCCTCGCGCTCGGGGTCGCTCAGGCTGTCGAGGATGGGACGATGCGGCCCGATGGCCGGGGGCGCCGCCGTGTCGGACGAGTCGTGGGCGATGAGGTAGGTGATCGGGGCGGTGTCGCCCGTGCGTTGCCCCCAGCGGCCGAGCGCGGCCCGGATCGAGTCCGTCTGGACATCCGCGAGCGCGTCGAGCGAGTCGACGACGGCGAGCATGTCGGTCGTCCGCATCGAGCGGTCGGTGCGGCCGCCGCCGTCGCGGTCGCGGCGCTCGAAGCCGCCGAGGCTGGAGAGGTCGAACGCCATCCGGTAGCGGTCGAAGGCGAGGCGCTCGTAGCGGTCGGCCTCGCCGGTGCGCGTCCGGCGGTGGATCGCCCCGTCCTCCAGGAGCAGCGTGAGGCGCTGGCCGCCGTACTGGCTCTGGAGGCGCGCGCGCGCGGCGGAGAGCACGGACGAGGCGCCGCCCGGCTCGTTCTGCAGGACGGTCACGCCCAGGAGCAGGCCGGACGAGTCCTCCGGAATGGCATCGGCGCGGAGGGCGTAGCCGGAGACGTCGGTGTAGAACTCGCCCGGCGTGAGGGCGAAGCCCGGCCGCGAGACGCGGATGTCGCGCCAGAGTCCGTTCATCCGATAGTTCGCCTCCGGCAGCATCTGGTTGTTGAAGTAGGCCATGCCCAGCGTGAGCAGCACGCCGAGCGCGAGCGTCGGCCACGCCAGCCGCACGAGCGACACCCCGGCCGACTTCGCCACGAGGTAGCCGCGGCTCTCGGCCAGCCGCCCGAACGCCGCCAGCAGCGCGATGAGCCACGCCATCGGCACTGCCAGCGTGACCATGTAGGCGAGGCTGTACGTGATGAGTTCCGCGATGGCGCGGAACGGCAGCCCCCGCCCGACGAGATCCGGGAGGTAGTTGATCAGGAACTGCATCAGCAGCAGGAACAGCAGCGTCAGCAGCGCCGCCGCGAACGGGAGCGGCAGCCCCTTGAGGATCTGGCGGTGGAGGCGGGTCAGCATCGGGCGGAAGCTACCGGCCCAACGCGCCGGCCCCGGCGTCCGTGCCGGACGGGCGGGCGCCGCCAGCGGGGCGAACCGCGTCGGCGGTCTCGCGTGTCTGGGGCCCTCCCTCGAAGGCCATGGCTCTCACCGTTCGCTCGTTCGTCGTCAGCCCGTTCGCCGAGAACACGTACGTCCTCTCGTCTGGCAGCGAGGCCGCGATCGTCGACCCCGGCACGGCCACGCGGCTGGAGCGGCAGGCGGTCGAGGCCTACATCGAGGCGGCCGGGGTGAGGGTTCGCCACCTTCTGCTGACGCACGCCCACATCGACCACGTCTTCGGCTGCCACCACTTCGCGGAGCGCTACAGCGACGCGGCCGATCACGGCGGCTGGCAGCTCCACCCGGCTGACGCGCCGCTGCTGGCGAACGCCGTCACCCAGGGCGAGCTGTTTGGCGTCCGTGTGGACCCACCGCCCGCACCAGCCCATGATCTCGCGGCGGGCGACATGATCCCCCTGGGAGACAACGTCTTCCGTGTGCTCCACGTGCCCGGCCACTCGCCCGGGTCGGTCGCGTTCTACGACGAGGCCGAGGACGTCCTGATCGGCGGCGACGTGCTGTTCGCCGGTTCCATTGGCCGGACCGACCTCTGGCAGGGCGACCTTGACACGCTCCTCACCTCCATCCGCGACGAGATCCTGACGCTGCCCGACGACACGACGGTCTACGCCGGTCACGGCGCGAGCACGACCGTCGGCGCCGAGCGGCGTACGAACCCCTTCCTGCGCGACCTCTCGCGGCTGGCGACGCGCGCCGCCAGCCGGAAAAACCTATCGGTTACCGCGGCCCGCTGAGCGATTGCGTCGATTGCCGGAGTTGCCGCCGGAGCGACCGTTGCCGTTCCGGCCGCCGCCGGCTCGGCCACTCCCGCCGCGCCCGGCCGACTGGCGGTTGCCGCTGGAACGCTCCCCGGCCGTCTCCAGCGCCTCCGCCAGCTTGGGCGCGGCGAAGCCGTCGTAACGGACCTGCTCGATCGCCTGGCCGGTGTGCTTCTCGATGGCCTTCAGGTTCGAGGTTTCCTCGGCCGAGACGAACGTGATCGCGTCGCCCGTGGCCTCGGCCCGGCCCGTCCGCCCGATCCGGTGGATGTAGTCCTCCGGGATGTTCGGCGCATCGAAATTGACGACGTGCGAGACGCCGGCCACGTCGATGCCACGCGCGGCGATGTCGGTGGCGACCATGATCTGGTACTGGCCCGACTCGAACCCCTTGAGCGCGCGCTGGCGCTGGCCCTGGGTCCGGTTCGAGTGGATCGCGACGGCGTCGAAGCCGGCCCGGTCGAGCTTCTTCATGATGCGGTCGGCGCGGTACTTCGTCCGCGAGAACACGATCATCCGGTCGACGGCCTCGGTCTGGATGAGGTGCTCCAGGAGCGCCTGCTTGTCGGCCTCGGCCACGCGGACGGCCTTCTGGGTGACGGTCGCCGCCGGGTCGCGCCGCTCGCCGACCTCGATGGTCTCGGGCTTGTAGAGGATGGACCGGGCGAGGTCCTGGATGGGCGGCGGCATCGTCGCCGAGAACAGGAGGGTCTGGCGCTGCTCCGGCACGGCGGCTACGATCTTGCGGATGTCCCGGATGAAGCCCATGTCGAACATCCGGTCGGCCTCGTCCAGCACGAGGACGTCGACGTGCGAGAGGTCGATCGCGCCCTCGCCGAGGAAGTCGAGGAGCCGGCCCGGGGTGGCGACGACGATGTCGATGCCGTTGCGGAGCGCCGTCCGCTGGCCGCCCTTGCCGACGCCGCCGTAGATGGTGGCCGTGCGGAGGCCCGTGTGCTTGCCGTAGGCCGCGACGGCCTCGGTCACCTGGATCGCCAGCTCGCGCGTCGGCGCCACGACGAGGGCGCGGACGGGCCGCCGCTTGCCGCCGGCGGGCTCCTTGACGAGGTAGTCGAGGATCGGCAGGACAAAGGCCGCCGTCTTGCCGGTCCCCGTCTGGGCCACGCCGACGACGTCGATGCCGGCGAGGGCGTGGGGGAGGGTGGCGGCCTGGACGGGCGTCGGGGCTGTGTAGCCGGCGTCGCGGATGCCGCGGAGGACGGACGGCGCGAAGCCGAACGTGTCGAAAGAATCAGGGGTAGACATGGGTCGTCGTGCTGCGTCCGCGGGCGCTGGCGGGAGTCGCCAGCGGGGCGGAGCGGGAAGCGAGGGGTCCGCTTCCGAGAGTCACGACGGCGCAGGTGCGCCTCCGGCCGGGGGCGGGGGGGAGGGCCAAGGTCGGGGCTCCGGCGCGTCGGCGCCTCTGCGGCGCCTTCTTGCGCGCTGGCGGCAGCCGTCGCTAGTGGGTCAAGGAAGGCGGCGCTGACGGACGCGGTCAGATCCGTCGACTGTGGTGAACCACCCGGCGAGCTCGGTCTCGGAGGTCAGCACCCGGACGACGGCCTCGATTGCGTCGTCGAGCGTGACGCCGTGAAGGCGGAGATAGACCACGCCGAACGGTGCCGGCCGTCGCTTCGCGTAGACAAGCTGGCCGAAGTCGCGGTCTTCCGTGAGGAGCAGGCGGCGCTCGCGGTCGAGCACGTCGGGGTCGTCGGTCCCGGGGTCGTCCTCCAGGACGTAGGCTACGTCGAAGCCCTCAGCACGCAGCCGGTGGACGATGGGAGCCGGGATACATTCGTCGGCGAGCAATCGCATGGCGCTGTGGGCAGGCGATGCGAGAGGTTAGCGGCCCACCACGACAGCTGACGTTCCACCGGATGCTCAGGCGGCTCGCCGCTCCTCGGGCGCCGTCTGCGTGTCCTTGACGACATCGGCGGCGTAGGCGTAGACGGCGCGGACTTGCTCGTCCGTCAGGTGCGGGTAGCTCTCCAGAATCTGCTCTCTGGACCACCCTGCGCCCGTGATTCGGAGGATGAGGTCCACCGAGATGCGGGTTCCCTTGATCCGCGGCTTGCCGAGGAGCACGTTGGGGTCGGAGTCGATGTGGTCGTGCCAATTCATCGAACAGATCGAACGGCGGGTTGGCGATGTCGAAGACGAAGCGCTGATCTGATCGCGTCAGTACCGCAGGCCGGGTCGCAAACATACGCTGCGCGCCCGCTCCGGCTCCGCTGGCGACGGCCGCCAGCGGGGCGGGGGGTGGTAACGTGAGCGGCTCACCTCGTCAGTCGCCATGTCTGTACACGTCCACGTGCGCCTCTGCGCCGCGCTCGCGCTGCTGGCGGCCCTGCCCGTGGCTGCGCAGGCGGACCGCTACCCGCTCGTCCCGTGGCCGGCGCACCTGGAGGCGCGCGACGGCGCGTTCGTCCTGACGGAGGCGACGCGCGTGCTCGCCTCCGACGGCGCCGCAGCCGTCGCCGAGGGCTGGGCGGCGCCGCTACGACTCGCGTCGTTGCTCCCGCTGCCCGTCGTCCCACTGGCGGAGGCCGTCACCCCGGCCGGCACGGTCGCGTTCGTGCTCGCCCCGGCCGCCGGGCTCCCGGCTGAGGGCTACCGCCTCGACGTGTCGCCCGAGGCAGCCATGGTCACGGCGTCGACC
>CAYPVZ010000236.1:0-5392 GCA_964414235.1 uncultured Rhodothermales bacterium
GGCCCCGGGGCGGCGGGGGGGGGGGGGGGCCGGGGGGGCGGCGGGGGGGGGGGGGGTGGTGGGGTGGGGGGGGGCGGCGGGGGGGGGGGGGAGGGCGGGGGGGCGGGGGGTGGGGGCTGGGGGGGGGGGACGCGGCGGCCCCTCGGGGGGCGTGTGCGTCCGTGCAGCGGCGGGGAGGCCCCCAGGTTACGCGCCTCCGCGGGTGGGTGCGCGCCTGCTCCCCGGGACGGGCGGCGAGACCGCCGCTCCAGGGCTGTGTCGGCGTTTCGGGGGGGCGTCCTTTATCGAACGGCCATCCCGGGGGACGTCGGTGTCGTGCGGTGTCTTCTGGCGGGGCGCCTGGGCCCGGGGCTCAGGCGCCGCAGCCGGTGCGCTGGCGGAGGCCGAGCCCCTCGCGCAGCGGCGGCGGGTCTTCGAGCGCGACCTCCGCCAGCTCCCCGGCGTGGACCCGGAGCGCGCGTGCGGCCTCGGCGCGGACGACGGTCGTGCGATGGGCCTCGCCGGCCTCCTGCACCCGGGCGTCCTCGGCGGAGTGGGCCATTTCGACGGCGGCCTGCGTGTGGGCTTCCCTTCCGCGAGCCTCGACCGGAGCCCTCAGACCCGTTCCTAATGGCATTGGGTCAGATGCACGTGCCTGTGAGCCTTTTCGGGGGCCCCTGGAAGGATGTCGACGGCCCTGTGGACGAGTCGGACGGCCCCTGGAACGATTTCGGCGGCCCTCGGAACGATTCGGACGGCCCTGTGGAGGATGTCGGCGGCCCCTGGAGCCTGTTCGCGGTGCCTGTGGGTGTCGTCGACGGCCCCTGGAGTGTGTTCGACGGCTCGGCTGGCGGGGGGCGTCGCCAGTGGGGAGGGGAGAGCGTGCGGGGTATCGAGGCGGAGTCCGGATAAAGACGGTGGGTGGCCGGATAAAAACGGGGCGATGGGGAACGGAGGGCGTGAGGGCCGATTTTCGGAGTCCTCTGCGTGTTATCTGGACTTCGGCACCGGTATTATCCGGACTCCGCCCGTCCAATACCTGGTTCTGCGCACCCCCACCTCTCGCTGCCATCCATGCTCGTTTCCGAGGCCGCGCATGTTTTCGCCCGCCGGTGGATCGACGCTTGGAACGCCCACGACCTCGACCGCATCCTCGACCTCTACGACGCCGACGCCGTCATGCACTCCCCGCTCATTGTCGAGCGGATGGGCGAGCCCAGCGGTACACTCCGGGGCAAGGAGGCGCTCCGGGCCTACTGGTCCATCGGGCTCGCCGCGAGCCCACCCCTCCGGTTCGAGTTGCTCGGCGTTTACGTCGGCGTTGAGAGCGTGACCGTCCACTACCGGAGTGTTGGGCGCCGGCTCGTGGCTGAGGTGCTCACGTTGGACGAGGCGGGCCGGATTGTCCGCGGAACCTCCCACCATGGTGAGCGCGATCCAGTGGGTCCGTCCCCGGGCGCGCAGAACCCGCGCTTGCAGGCCGACCGAGAGGGGTAGCGAGATCCGCTCGTCCGAACGCCAACGCCCGTCATCGCGTCGTCCCACCGCTGTGCCGTCACCACTCGGCGGCTGAAGCGCCATTTGTTCTGCGGCTACGCCTTTCTCTTTCTCCTGAGACATGACGAGTTGGTGGGACGCGCTCTGGATGCTCGCGGCCGCTTTCGCTTGGGTCTTCGTCGCTCGCGCATCACCTCGTCACCGGCTTCTTGTCGCTCTGTCGAGCGCAGCAATCTTCGGGCTCGCTCTGGTCCTGTCCTCTGCCGACTGGTCGTTCGTGAATGAGGCCGCCGACGAACTTGCCCCGCCCGTCTTCCTCTTCGTCGCTGCTCTCGGAACCGCAGCGGTCATTGTGGGCGTCCGCCGCCCCCTTGGGTCCTGGCTCCTCGGTGCGCTGGGAGCGCTCTGTTTCGCAACGTGGGGGCTTCTCGCGTTCAGTCGAGCGCTAGAAAGTGGGCCGCCCGACTTCCGCGCTCCCCTCTCCGACGGGTACCGCTACGAGGTCGCCGTCACCGGGTGGGCGTTCACGAGCGACTTCGTAGGCACTCGCATCTTCCGAACGTCGCTGTGGCTCCCAGTCTTCGAACGACGGGTAGTGCAGTCCGTCGTCCGAGGCCCCGAGGGTGGCCTCGTGAGTGACGTCTCAGCTATCGAAGTCGAGGTAGACACGTCCGGAGCACAGCGGCAGCTCGTCGTGTACTACGCCGGCTCAGAGTTGGACCGGACGCCCTACTGACCGCTCACGCCGCAGAACCCACGCTTGCAGGCCGACCGAGAGGGTCAGCGTTCTCGGCTCGGCCGAACACTCCGCCAGTCATAGCTTCGTCTCACCGCCGTACCGTCACCTCTCGGCGGCTAATCGGCAAGCTGTTCTATGGCGCTTTTGCCATTCCGCGCGATGACCTACTGGGAGCCCGAACCGCGCTCGCGAGCCGAGCTCGAACGTCAGCTCGGGTCAGACGACCCGGAGGCGATCTGCCACGCACTGATCGAGGCGGCATACCACGAGGACGACTGGCGGTGGGTGCAGTCGGAGTGCTCCCGACTCTCGCACCACCCGGACGAGGGCGTCCGCAACGTCGCCGTCCTCGGGCTCGGTCACCTCGCTCGCATCCATCGCCAGCTCGATGGTGCCGCCGCGGAGGAGGTCCTGCGGCGGTTGGCCGACGACCCGTCGGCGCGTGTGGCCGGGACCCTCTCCGACGTGCGCAGCGACTTCGAGGTCTTCCTCGGTCGCCGGTTCCTGGCGCCGTAGCTCGCCGGGCGTGAGGGTTGCCCCAAAGCGAACGCCCGCCCCCTGAGAAGGGGGGCGGGCGCTCTAGTTCGGGCGGCCGTGGCGGCGGCCATCCCGACTCGGGGCGCTGGCGGAGCCGCTCGCCGAGAGCGGCTGCCAGCGCGGGCTCAGGTGCCGGCCGAGTAGTCGGTGGCGTAGGCCACCTGCTCGTCGGTCAGCGTGTCGATGGCGAGGCCCATGGTCTCCAGCTTGATGCCGGCGATCTCCTGGTCGAGCTCCTCGGGGAGGTCGAGGACCGTGTTCGGCAGCTCCTCGCCGGCCTCGTGGCGTTGGATGAGCGCGAGGTGGGCCTGGAACTGGTTGGCGAAGCTCATGTCCATAACCTCGCTCGGGTGGCCCTCGGCGGCGGCGAGGTTGACGAGGCGGCCGTCGGCGAGGACGTAGACCTTCTTGCCGTTGTCGAGGGTGTACTCGACGTTGTCGGTGCGGATGGTGCGCTTCGAGACGGCGATGTCGTTGAGCGCGACGAGGTCGATCTCGACGTCGTAGTGGCCCGTGTTGCAGACGATGGCGCCCTCCTTCATCGAGACGAAGTGCTCGCCGCGGATGACGTCGCGCATGCCGGTGGCGGTGACGAAGATGTCGCCGACCTTGGCAGCCTCCTCCATCGGCATCACGCGGTTGCCGTCGAGGGTGGCCTTGAGGGCGGCCGTCGGCTTGATCTCGGTGACGATGACGTTGGCGCCCATGCCCTTGGCGCGCATGGCGACGCCGCGGCCGCAGTGGCCGTAGCCGGCGACGACGAAGTTCTTGCCGGCGAGGAGGACGGACGAGCCGCGGAGGATGCCGTCGAGCGTGGACTGGCCGGTGCCGTAGACGTTGTCGAAGTCCCACTTCGTCTCGGCGTCGTTGACGGCGTAGACGGGGTAGAGCAGCTTGCCGTCGTCGGCCATCGCGCGGAGGCGGTGGACGCCGGTCGTCGTCTCCTCGGAGCCGCCGATGATGTCGTCGGCCTTCTCGGGGAACTGGCTGTGGACGCGGAAGATGAGGTCAGCGCCGTCGTCGAGGGTGGTGTCGGGCGTCTTGTCGATGGTCCGGTCGATGCACCAGTAGAAGTCCTCGGTGCCCTGGCCGTACCAGGCGTAGATCTCGACGCCGTCGCCATCGCCGTTGGGCCCGAGCGCCAGCGCGGCGGCGACCGAGTCGTTGGTCGAGAGCGGGTTGCAGCCGCTCCAGGCGACCTCGGCCCCGCAGGCCTTGAGGGTCTCGATGAGGACGGCAGTCTCCTTGGTGACGTGGAGGCAGCCGGTGATCTTGTAGCCGGCGAACGGCTGCGACTGGCTGTACTCGTCGCGGAGCCTCATGAGGACCGGCATGCGGCTCTCGGCCCACTCGATGCGCTTGCGGCCCTCCTCGGCGAGCGAGAGGTCGGCGACCTTGTACTGTCCTTCCTTGTGGTCCATGCGTCTGACGTTCTGAACGTTGGTGACGGAAACCTAGGGCCTGTTCGGCGGACAGGACGCTAGGTCTGTGCGAAGTCGTCGCTGGCGACGTGGGCCGCCAGCGGGGCGGCTCAGCCGCGGGCGCCGCGGGGGTAGAGCGCGCTGCCGAGGAGCATCCGGTACGGGTTGACCGGCGTGCCGCGCCCGCGCGCATCCAGCCGGAGCACCTGGAAATGGAGGTGCGGCGCCGTCCGGCTCGCATTGCCCGTGGTGCCGACGAAGCCGAGCACGTCGCCCTGGCGGACGGTCTGCCCGACCGTGAGGCCGTCGGCGTAGCCGTCGAGGTGGGCGTAGTAGAAGTCGTAGGCGCCGTCGGGGCTGCGGAGGTAGAGGACGTTGCCGCCCAGCCGGTTCCGCGTGATCCGGACGACCTCGCCGTCGGCGACAGCCAGCGCGGGCGTCCCGCGCGGCGCCATGATGTCGAGGGCGTTGTGCGTCCGCCCGCCGGAGCGCCGGGCCGCGTAGGTGTCGGTGAGGTCGCCGGGCGCGACGTCCTGCACCGGAATCAGGAGGCGGTCGGTCGAGAAGCTCGGCGGGGTCTCGCGGTCCGAGACGGTGCGGACGGGGACGGCGGCGGAGTCGGCGGGGGCAGTCTGGGCGAGCGCGGGGCTGGCGGCGAGGAACGCCAGCGCGGCGAGGCGCAAAGGGCGGAGCAACGGCAGGGAGGCAGGGGTGCGAAAAACCTAGCCGCTCGGCGTCCCCCGGTGCCTCCACAATCGAGGCCGCGCCGCGATTATCCCGTCACGAGGGCCTTCAGGACGAAGAACACGTTCTCCTTCCGCTCGCGGAGGCGGCGCGAGAAGTAGGGGACCCACTCCGTGCCGTAGGGCACGTAGACCCGCATCCGGTAGCCGTCGCGCGCGAGCTGGCGCTGGGTCTCGGGGCGGAGCCCGTAGAGCATCTGGAACTCGAAGGCGTCGCGCGAGACGCCGCGCTCGGCGACGAGCTGCTTCACGGCCTCGATGAGCTGGTCGTCGTGCGTCGCGATGCCGGGGTAGCGGCCCTCGGTGAGCAGCCTGGCCGCGTGCTGGCGGTAGTGCCAGCGGATGGTCGGCATGTCCTGGTAGGCCAGCGACGGCGGCTCCTTGTAGGCGCCCTTGCAGAGGCGGACGCGGGCGCTCAACTCGCACATCCGCGCGATGTCGGCGGCAGTTCGGTGGAGGTAGGCCTGGAGGACGGG
>CAYPVZ010000237.1:0-5392 GCA_964414235.1 uncultured Rhodothermales bacterium
CGGGAAGATCGAGGGGAAGAGACGACATCGACTGGGGGGACGAGCAAACGGGCACCGCACGATAGCGGCCCGGGCGCGTATGTACTCCCGACCTCGACGAAACCCCGCGTCTGCCTGTAGGACGCCCTGGATTGTCACGCAGGACACCACCGACATCCAGCCGCCCTCGCCGGAACCTTCCCAACGCAAAGCGGCCCGGAAGGGCCGCTGCCGTTCCGGGCCGACTCGGCAGGTGCCCCCAGTAGGACTCGAACCTACGACACGCGGATTAAGAGTCCGCTGCTCTAACCAACTGAGCTATAGGGGCACCCGCAAGCTACAGAGCCTCCGGGCCCGCACAAGCGGAGGGGTTATGAAACTGCAACGCCCGGCTGGCGGCTCGCCTCCACGACGGCCGCCAGCCGGGCGAGGGATCAGAACGTCGCGCGGAGCGCGAGCCGAACGCTCCGTCCCGGCGCCGGGACGCCGAACGGCCGGTAGCGGCTGAGCGGGTCGACGTAGGCCACGTCCGTCAGGTTGTCGACCGACAGCGTTGGCGTGAGCGTGGCCGTGCCGACGGCGAACGAGGCAGAGGCGCTGGCGGACCAGAGCGTGTAGGCGTCCGTCGGGACCTCCTCCGGCAACTCGTCGCGGCGCTGGGCCGCGACGAACTCGGGACCGAACCGGAGTTCGACGTCCTGGGCCGAGCCGAGCCGGCCGGCGCGGTACTCGACGGCCGTCTGGAGGCGGGCCGGCGGGACGAACGGCAGCGGCGTGTCGGCCTCCCGGTTCGTCCCGCTCGTCAGGTCGCCGGCCAGGTGGATGCCGAGGCCGTGCAGCGCGTGGGGGTGCACGTCGAGCCGAGCCTCGGCGCCCGCCAGCCGCGCGTCGGCCTGGACGAAGTCGTAGATGTCGAACCCGCTCTCGGCGTCGGTCTCGCCGGAGGCGCGGGCGTAGATGTAGCCGTCGATGGTGTTCAGGAAGCCGCTGAGCTCAGCGTAGACGTGCGGCGTGAGGTAACGGACGACGCCGTCGAGCGCGAGGCTGGCCTCAGGCGTCAGGGTCGGGTCGCCGCGTTCAAAGCGGAGCGTGCCCTCGTGGACGCCGTTCCCGAACAGCTCCTGAAGGATCGGCGCGCGAAACGCTCGGCCGACGTTGACCGACACCGAGAGATCGCGCCGGAGCTGGACCGCCGCGCCGACGGCACCCGTGAGTGCCGTGTAGCTCCGCGTCTGCGCCGTCACACCCAGGTCGTCGTTCTCGTCGACGTCGATCGAGCGCGCGTCGAAGCGGAGGCCGGCGTCGAGCGTGAGCGGGCCCGTCACCAGTTGCTCCGCCGCGTAGACAGCTCCGTTGACCGTGGTCGCGCCCGGGATGAGCGCCTCCTCCGCCAGCGTCTCGTTCTGCTGAACGAACCCACTCAGCCCGACCGTCCCGAACACGCGGCCGAACGGCCGGTGGTGGACACGCACGTCGGCGGTCCCCGTCGTCAGGCGGAGGTAGAGCTCGGGGTCGTCTGCTTCTTCGAACTCGCGGCGGCGGTTCTGCTGGAGCGCCGCGACGCCCTCGACGCGCTCCAGCCCGATCGGCAGGTCCAAGCGAAGCAGGGCGCGGTCGTGCTGGACCGACTGGCGGGGCGTGTCGATGGTGAACCGGTCGTCGGGCTCCGCCAGCAGCGCCTCGTCCTCGGCCTCGAACAGTCCGAGCGACTGGCGGAAGGCACCGGCCTCGGCCGTCAGCCGCCCGCGCTCGCCGAGGCGCGTGCCGACACGGGCCGAGAGCGTCTGCGTGTCAAGCGCCGTGTTGGGCACGTAGCCGTCCGGCGTGCGCATCAGCCCGGCCCGCAGCAGCCCGCCGCGCACCTCGTAGCCGACATCGCCGGAAACGCCGCCGAGGGCGAGCGTGCCCTCAGCCTGTTGCGTGACCGTCGCGCCCGAGACCGACACCTCGCCGCGCAGCGGCGCCGGGTTCGCGAAGAGGTCGGCCGGCGTCGTCTGGACCACGCCGCCGAGGGCGTCGGAGCCGTAGAGCAGGCTGAGCGGGCCGCGCACGACCTCGATCCGGTCCACGTCGGCCGCGCCGACCTCGGGGCCGTGCTCGTCGCCCCAGCCCTGGCCCTCCTGGCGCACGCCGCCCTGGACCACCAGCACACGCTGCGAGGTCAGCCCGCGGATGACCGGCTTGGCGATGCCAGCCCCGGTGCGGAGGAGGCGAACGCCCGCGCCTTCGTCGAGCGCGTCAAACGGCGTCGCGCCGCTGGCGCGGTCGAGCTGGCCCTCATCGACGACCGAGACGGACTGTGGCGTCGAGAGGAGGTCGGAGGCCTGAGCCCGAGCCGTGACCGTCACGTCGGGCGCCTCGACGATGGACGCCGCCAGCGCGACGTCGAGCGCCGCCGTGCTGGGACCGACATCGACGGTTCGGACCTCGCTCCGGTAGCCGAGGAAGCTGACGACAACGCGGAGCGGCCCCGTCGGCAGGCTGGTGATCGAGAAGCGGCCGTCGACGTCCGTGGACGCACCGCGCGAGAGGGAGGGGATGGCGACGGAGGCGCCGGGAAGCGGAGCGCCGGTCTCGGCGTCGGTGACGCGGCCGGCGAGGGTGTTCGATTGGGAGGAGGCCGCGCTGGCGAACATGCCGAGCGCGACCGCCACGAGAAGGCGGAAAGACATGGGGAAGCTGTCGCTGTGGCCGCCGACGGGCGGCCGAAACCAGAACCGGATGACAGACGGCCATCCGGGCGAGCGCCCGCGACGTGCGGGCTTAGGCGACAGCTGGTGGACCTCGCGCCGGAGTGGCGACGCGGCGGAACGACGTCAGCGCGGCACGCGCCGTCCACTGGCGCTCTTCAGCCGTGCTCGCGTCGATGTGGATCTCGGCGCGAAGGACGGCGCCGCTCAGACCCGAGCAAATGGCGCAGTCCAGGGAATGAGCATCCCAGGGGGAACAGGGCGTCGAGGCGATGTCCCCATCTCCATGCGGGTGGAGCGCCGCGTGCGTTCGCTGCGCCTCGGCCCACTCCATCGTGTGCCACGCGTGGTGCACCGACGACGCGACGAGCCCTCCGAGAAGGACGGCGATCAAAAACAGGGCGGGAGCACGACGCATCGTGACCTCAACGCCACAGAAGGGCCGTCGGTGCCCTACCGATGCCCGACGACGACGAGAGGGAGCGTGAACGAGACGTCCGTCGTCCCCCCCGAGTCTGTCGAGCTCGCTTTTGCAGCTCCGTCGAAGTGCCCGAGCCGGACGGTCACGTCGGCTTTGCCGTCCACATCCGAGGTCGTAACGGAGAAGGTGAAGCCGAGGGGATAATCCCCATCGTTGAGGTTCTGAACCGCGTACTGGCTCTCGCGATCGGTCGCCGCCAGCGTGACATTCTCCGACGTCGTCGTGAATGTGAACAGATGCGACTCCGCTTCCGCCTGGATCTCGGCTGCGAGGTCTTCCGCCATGCTGATCCGCCCGGTGTAGGTGGCCGAGGTATCGACGAGGACCGAATCGGTTGACACCACAGGCGAGCCCGACTGGAGCCCTGTCACCACAAACGACGCACTCACAGGAGAGGCCGGGGCCGGAGCCGTCAAGACGACTCGGATGCTATCGATGGCCTCGACGGCACCAGCCTCACCGCGGCTCGGAGTATCACGAGTTGCGTCGCAGGCAGAGAGAAGGAGGGCGCCGCAGGCGCAGAGGACGAGGAAACGAGGCACGGTCAAACGTCGGCAGGGAGGACGGACAGACTACGACACGTTCTCGCGGGCGACCAGCGCTTCTAGGGCGAATCCAGCTGTCCCGCGGCACGGCCACGTATGTTAAACCCATGCACCGACTCTGCCTCGCCCTCGCCCTGTTCTCAACGGCCAGTGCCCAGGGGACCGTCTCGTTCGTCCTCGGCTCCGACACGTCGACGCCGGGCATCGGGATCAACCAACGGGAGGTCCTCTATCACAACAGCGGCTTCGACCTTTTCCTCTCGCCGACCGGCAACGCTGCGCGCGTGATGGACCCGGCCTTCCGCGCCGCCCATACCGACTCGTACGGCAACCCGGTCGTCCTTACGTGGTGGATGCAGAACGGAAGCCTCTACCGCGAGGCGACGAACACGAACGTTCCGCTGCCGAGCACGATGTCGATGTACCTCATGCGGTCCGCGTGGGGCGATGCCATCGAGGCCGCCGGCGACGAGTTCACGTTCCACTACCACTCCTGGGTCTGGAACGACGACGACGGCGACGGCCGCTTCCGCTGGAACCAGGCCCGTGCCTTTACCGAGGCGGTCCGGGTCGACTTCGACCAGACCATCGCCGACGGGCTCCTGATGGAGGGTGTCTTCCCAGCCTCGTTCCGGAGCGGCTGGCACTTTATGGACGACGCCTGGCAGGCGCACCTGAACACGCTCCTCCCATTCAGCCTCCATAACGACGCCCCGCACCTCCACGACGACCGCGTCGAGCCCATCGACAACCTGTACGACTGGAGCCGGGCCCCGCTGGCGTTCGTTCCGTTTCGGCCAGCGGCCGACGACTACCAGCGCCCGGGCGGATCGGGCGGCTGGAACGTTCGCTCGCGGAGCTTCTCGGGGACGACCGACGCTCTCGTGCGCGGCATCTTCGAGGCGGCGCGCGCAGGCGAGGACCAGGTGGCCTGCATCTGGGACCACCTCGCCGACACCACCTTTCCCGAGCGGCTGGCGGCCGTACTCGAGACCATCGAAGACGTCGCTGCCGAGTACCCGGACGTTCCGTTCCGCTACGAGACGGGGACGCGGGCCATGCAGCGCTGGCTCGGCACCGACGACCGCCAACCGCCCGGGCTCACGCTCGACGGGCTCTCGGATGGCCGCTACCGCGTCACCTCCGACGAGCCCCTCTTTCAGCCGACGCCGTTCGTCGCCGTCCTCGACCGCTACGAGCGGCGCCGGATCCTCGACCTCGCGCCGGCCGGCAACCTCACGTGGGAAACGATCGGGGCCGTCGACCCGGCCGTCGTCGCGCGGGTCGCGGCGGCCGCGACCGACTCGGCCGGGAACGTGGCCACGGCTTTCCTCCGCCCGCTCCCGGACGATCTCTACGCCGACGACGCGGACGCCGGCTTCACGACGGACGGACGCTGGCAGACCATGGGCCCAGGCTCAGTCGACCACGTCTGGGGCCGGACGATGCACGTCGCCACACTGGCAGCCGGCGAGACGGCCTCGGCTGCGTGGCCGCTGACGGCCGCGCGCGCCGGCCGCTACCACGCCTTCGTCCGCCTTCCGCACGTGAGTGGCACTCCCGCCGCCGACGTTACTCTGACCGTGTCGGTGGGCGGCGCCGAGGTCGCGTCGACTACGTTCGACGAGGCACCGCCGGAGAACACGTGGGTATTCGTCGGCGGCCTCGATGCCGGAGCGGGGGACGCCGTTACGGTC
>CAYPVZ010000238.1:0-5383 GCA_964414235.1 uncultured Rhodothermales bacterium
TGGCCGCGACGCTCGACTGGATCAAGCGAGGACTTACGTGACGGGGCCTAGGCCTTGTGCGGAAACTCCCGCGAGGGCGTCATCCTGAGCGGAGCGAAGGATCTCAACTCGAACCGGATGGCTCCTCGGAACCTCCTACGCACGATTGCTCCTGCGGCGTTGAGATCCTTCGCTGGCGCTCAGGATGACAGAAGCGACTTTTCGCACAGAGCCTAGCGGTCCCCGCCCTCTCGTCCCGCCTCCTGCTCCTGGCGCCGCTCCTTCTCGATCCCCCTTCGCAACCACCAGTACATGAATCCCGACCGGCCCATGAGCTTGAGAAGCCACAGCGCCGACTTCGTACTCCACTTCGTAGATCCCAGCCGCTTCAGCGGGCCCGACCGGTTGTGAAGGTGGATCAGCCGGTTGAGTTTCCTCGTGCTGTCGGCCAGTTCCCTCATGGGGTCCCGCTCGAACACGCTCGATTCGAGCAGTTCCTTCAGCCGGTCGTAGGCGCCCGCCTCCCCCAGCATGTTCTGGATCGAACGGGCGTAGACCTCGCAGAGGGCGGTCGCCTCGGGATCGCCTTCTGCGGGCGCAAGGGCGGCTGCCTGCAAGAAGTCGGCTCTGGACTCCGAAAGGTCGCGCCCGTCTATCGCCTTGATTATGCCTCTCATGAGGTAAACGGACGACATCTCGAGCCCTTCGGCGATGGCCCTGTCGGCGTCCCGGATCGCCGCAGTGAAGTCGAACCGCATCCAGTTCATCATCATCCGGGCGAGGTACGCCTCGGGGAACGATTCGACCCTCCCCATCGCCTCGTCGACCAGCGCGACTTGCTCATTGAAAAACTCGAGCGATGGGCCCGTCGTCCCCAGAACTGACAGATCGACGAGGCACAGACAATACGCTGTGCGGAGGAGGTAGGACCGCGGCCTCTCGTCGAAGTAGGCACGCAAGCGGTCACGCTCTTGGCCGTATGTCCCGAACTTGAACGTGAGACCGACCTCTGCAAGACCGGTCCATGTTCCGCTCTCGGCCCAGTTTCCGACCAACGTCACGGCCAGGGCCAGAGCGACATTGAGGTAGTGGTGATCGTCGGAATACCAGATCGCCTGAACCCCGGCATCGCAGAGCCGGTCCGTCATCTCGGCCCGGTACGCGGGGTCCGAGGAACTCAGAATGGCAAAGTGCGGGTGAGACCGAGCCTGGGCCGATATCTGGAGGGCCTCTAGGATCCGTTCATCGGTCATGCTGCAGCCGACGAAAAGGAACGTATGGGTCTCGAACAGCCGAACCAGGTGCTCGAAGAGCGGTGAGGTGTGTCCGTAGTGCCGGTCGTAGTCGGCCTGGGTCAGCACGCGCCCGTAGTAATAGTCGCCGTGAATCTTGAGCAGCGGAAGATTCCCTTCGAAGCGCGCGCGCGCTTCGAAGTCGGAATCGGCACCCCGGACGACAGGGTCGAGGACGAGGCCGCCGAGGAGGTAGGCGTCCTCGAGTAGAGAGTCGAAGTTGGTCGTGACCAGGGTGTCGAACGGAAGGAAGGGGAGAAAGACACTGGCCCCCTCCGGCTGGCCGGCCCGATGCGGCCGCCCGAACGTCTCGGCCAAGATCCGCTCGAATCCGTCGGAGTCCGCGTCGGCGATGAGCTGGGCGGCAGCGGGATACTGGCCCGCGTCGAGCAGCGGGTCTGCGCTCGGGCCACAGCCGGCAGCAGCAGCGGCCTCCCGAAGGAGATGCTCCCACGACGGCATCCCGTAGGGAATCGACAGGCCTGCCCCGACGAAGCACCCGACGGGCATCGGCTTTCGCGCGATTGCGTCACAGAGATGAGCCATCGCCCGCCTGTTGTCTTCGGCAAACCCAAACAACACGTCGAGCTCTTCCTGGTCGGTAAAAAAGCCGGCCATCGTGCGCTCAACCCATTCTGAGTCTCGCAAGATCGTCTTTGGCAGGGCAGGGTGCATATGCTATGGGTGGCCAGAACCGAATCTGATCTTAACGCCACCGGCGATGCCCAGGGGCGTGATCCAGAAACGGTCCCCGAAGCCCTGAGAGCTCCCTGCCCGATGTGCACCGCCCCTCCCCGTAGGACGGACATGCACATTCGGTGAGCCACGGAATACCGCGCGGGCTCGGCGCGTCTAGCCCGCCCACGCCGCCCGCCATGCGCCGCCGCCTCCTCGCCCTCGTCCTCCCCGCCGTCGCGCTGGCGACGACCGCCGCCAGCTGCGGCGGCTCCGAGCCGCTGCCCCCGCCGGGCCCGACCGTCGGGACGGCCCTCGACCCGGCCCGCGCCGACACGGCCGTCTTCGCCGGCGGCTGCTTCTGGTGCATGGAGAAGCCGTTCGAGGAGCTCGACGGCGTCCACGCCGTGGTCTCGGGCTTCTCCGGCGGTACCGTCGCCAACCCGAGCTACGACCAGGTCTCGACCAAGACGACGGGCCACTACGAGTCCGTCGAGGTGATCTACGACCCGAGCGTGGTGCCCTACGACACGCTCCTGCAGGTCTACTGGCACAACGTGGACCCGCTCGACGACGGCGGCCAGTTCTGCGACCGCGGCAGCCCGTACCGCCCGGCGGTCTTCGTGCGCACGGCGGCCGAGCGCGCGGCGGCCGAGCGGACGCGCGCCGCGCTGGCGGGCCGCTTCGAGCGCCCGGTGGTGGTGCCGGTCCTCGACGCGGCGCCGTTCTACGCGGCCGAGGCGTACCACCAGGACTTCTACCGCACCAACCCGGGCCACTACGAGACCTACCGCACCGGCTGCCGCCGCGACGCGCGCCTCCAGCAGCTCTGGGGCGACGCCGCCGGCCACCTCGGGCCCGCCCTCTAAGCCATGAAGCTCGTCCTCGCTCTCCTCGCCATCGCGGCCCTCGGCGCCGTCGTCGGGTTCGCCGTCTTCCGGCGCGGCCCGGCCACGTCGTCCGAAGACGCCGCCCTCCGCCAGCGGCTCACGCGCGTCCAGTACTACGTGACGCAGCAGGACGGCACCGAGCCGCCCTTCGCCAACGCTTACTGGGACACCCACGCGGCTGGCCTCTACGTCGATGTCGTCGACGGGACGCCCCTGTTCGCCTCGACCACCAAGTTCGACTCGGGCACGGGCTGGCCCAGCTTCTGGGAGCCCATCTCCGAGGACGCCGTCACGACGAACTCGGATACCTCGCTGCTGATGACGCGGACGGAGGTCCGCTCGGCGTCCTCCGACAGCCACCTCGGGCACGTCTTCGACGACGGCCCGGCGCCGACGGGCCTGCGCTACTGCATGAACTCGGCCGCCCTGCGCTTCGTCCCGCTCGCGGACCTGGAGCGCGAGGGCTACGGCGCCTACCGCTCGCTGTTCGACGCCTCCGCCTCCTGATGCGCCTGCTCGTCCTGCTGGCGCTGGCCGCCAGCGCCGCCGCCCAGCCCCCGCCCGCCGACTGGCGCAAGCCGTCGGACGCCCAGCTCCGCCAGCGCCTCTCGACCGTCCAGTACCGCGTGACGCAGGAGGACGCGACCGAGCGCGCCTTCACGAGCCCGCTCCACGACACCCACGCCGCGGGCCTCTACGTGGACGTGGTCTCGGGCGAGCCCCTGTTCTCGTCGCGCGACAAGTTCGACTCCGGCACGGGCTGGCCGTCGTTCGTGCGCCCCATCGCGCGGGGTGCCGTCACCGAGCGCGCCGACCGCTCGCTCGGCATCGCCCGCACCGAGGTCCGCTCGTCCCGCGCCGACTCGCACCTGGGGCACGTGTTCAGCGACGGCCCGCGCGACCGGGGCGGGCTGCGGTACTGCATCAACGGCGCCGCGCTCCGGTTCATCCCGGCGGCGCGGCTCCGGGCCGAGGGCTACGGCCGCTACGCCCGGCTCGTCGAGTAGCGCCGCGCGGCCGTCGGCGGGCGACGCGCGACGCCAGCGGGGCGCGCTACTGCGGCGGGGCGCCGTAGAGGCCGGCGTAGATCGCCCGGTTGCGCGTCAGGATCTTGACGTAGTCGCGCGTCTCGCCGAACGGGATCCGCTCGGTGAACAGCGGGGCGTCGCCGAACTCGGGGAACGTGCGCCACTGCTCCACCTGGTGCGGGCCGGCGTTGTAGGCGCCGAAGATGGCCGGCAGCGCGCCGTCGTAGGCCTTCGCCTGCTGCCCGACGTACCGCGTGCCGAGGTGGACGTTGATCTCGGGGAGGTAGAGCAGGGCCGGGCTCCAGTCCTCGACGCCGACCTCGTCCGCCAGCGTGCGCCCGGTGGCCGGCATGAGCTGCATGAGCCCCCGCGCGCCGACGTACGACGTCGCCCGCTCCGAGAACTGCGACTCCTGCCGGATCAGCGCCGCCGCCGCGAACGGGTCGACGCCGTTGGCCTCGGCCTCGGCGGCGATCATCCGGCGGAAGGGGAACGGGTAGAGGATGCGGAGCCGCCGCGCGTTGACGCCGCCGCCCAGGCTCTGCCCGATGAGGATGGCCCGCCGGCCGTAGCCGCGTTCGATGAGCGCCTCGGCGAGCGCGTACCGCGCGGCCTCCCCCTTGCCGACGCGCGCGAAGGCCCGGCTCACCTCGGCCTCGGCCGCCTCGGGGAAGCCGGCCTCGCGGAGGAGGTCGACGCCCCGGAGCGCCGTGGCCACGCGCGCCGCGGAGGCCGAGTCGGCGGGCGGGGACGCGCTCATCGGGAGCGGCCAGAAGGGCTCGCCGAGGGCGTCGCTGGCGAGGAGGGCGTAGTACGAGTCCCGCTCGCGGCGAAGGACGTCCCGGAACCGCGTCTCGGCGGCGGCCGAGTCGCCCGCGTCGGCGAACGCGCGGCCGGCCCAGTAGCGCGCCTGGAGGGCGAGCGGACCTCCGCGGTAGCCGTCCCAGAGCCGGGCCGCCTCGGCGAAGTCGCGGCTCAGGAAGGCCTGGCCGGCGAGCCGCATCGTCGCCAGCCCGGCCCAGGTCGTGCCCGGGTTCTCCTGCACGATGCGGCGGTAGAGCGGGAGCGCGCGGTCGAGGTCGCCGCCCTGCTGGAGCACGTCGGCGGCGAAGTAGAGGTTGGGCCCGGCGCTGGCCTCGGCGAGGGCGAGGTAGATCGCGGCGGCCTCGTCGGTGCGGCCCATGCGGCCGAGCGTGCCGGCCCAGAGGTCGCGCGCCTTCGTCGTCTCGCGGATGGGGCCGAGCATGGCCTCGACCTCGTCGTAGCGCTGGGCGTCGAAGAGGGCGTCGGCGGCCTCGTAGCGGAGGGCGGCCTGCTCGGCGGCCGTGCCGGCGCCGAGCCCCTCGCGGAAGGCGTCGGCGGCCTCGCTGTTGAGGCCCAGCGCGCGATCGCTCCGGGCGACGGCCAGCCAGTCGGCGGGCGCCATCCTCCCCTGGCGGAGGAGGGCGGCGGCCTCGCGGGCGGCGGCGCTGGAGGGGTCCGCGTCGATGGCCTCGCGGTAGCGCGCGCGCGCGGCGGC
>CAYPVZ010000239.1:0-5356 GCA_964414235.1 uncultured Rhodothermales bacterium
CACCGATCGCCTCGGGCTCGCGCTCGCCCTCACGTCGGCGGCGACATGGGCGCTGGCCGGGGTGTGGGTGCGGCTGTTGCCCGGCGTCCCCCTGGCGACGCTCGTCGCGGGGCGGCTGGCGCTGGCGCTGCTGGTCGTCGGGCCGGTGGCCGTCGTGTGGCGGCGGCGGCTCGGACGGCCGACGCGCACGGCGTGGGCGCTGGCTGCGCTCATGGTCGGCTACTACGTGTGCGTCGTGGCCGCCTTCCGCCTGACGACGGTGGCCGAGGGGACGCTGTTCGCCAACGTGTCGCCGCTCTTCGCCGTGGCGTGGGCCGTGGTGCGGCGCGAGCCGGTGGCCCGGGGCGAGCGGTGGGGGACGGCGCTCGCGCTGCTCGGCGTGACCGTCATCCTGGCGCCGGGGCTCGTCACCGAGGCGGGCGCCGACACCGGCCGGATCCTGGGCGACCTCCTCGCCCTCAGTGGCGCGTTCGCGATGGCCGCCTACTCGATCGCGTTCGCGCGCCTCCGCGCCTCGGGCCGCGCGCCGGCCCCGCTCCTGGTCACCGCGCTCCTGTTCGTCCTGGGCGCCGCTGCGCTGGCGGGGCTTCTCGGCGCCGACGCGGACGCCGCGCTCGCCGGCCTCGACACGCCGCCCGCATGGGGCGCGCTCCTGGGCTTCGCCCTCGTCACCACCGCCATCCCGACGTTCGCCTACAGCGAGGCGTCGGCGCGCCTGCCGCCGATCCTCGCCACGACCGTTCGCCTGCTGACGCCGGCGTTCGCGGCCGTGGCGGCGTGGCTCGTGCTGGGCGAGGTGCCGTCGGTGTGGCTCGCGCCGGGCGGGGCGCTCGTCCTGGGCGGGCTGGTGGTCTCGGCGCGCGCGGGCTCTCGGGCGTAGAAGTCAGGCGAGCCCCGAGCGCTGGGAGGAGCCCCGCGCCCTCGTGTGCGTGTACCCTGCCTCTCCCCTTCATACGCCCTTCGATGGAGATCCTGCGCCCTGGCCCCCAGGCCCATCTCGCCTTCGCGCCCGACGCGACCCGCCAGCCGGTCGCGCTCACCGTCGACGGCCGGACGGTCGAGGGCCGCGACGGCGAGTGGCTGGCGACGCTGCTCGACGGCCTCGACCGCGCCGACGGCCAGCGGACCGCGACCGAGGGCGGGCCCGGCGGTCATTCGGTCCCCCACGTCTGCTTTCAGCCCGAGCTGGGCCCGATCCAGACGTGCGACACGTGCTGGGTGGAGGTCGACGGGGAGCTGGCGCGCGCGTGCGCGGTGCCCGTCCGCGCCGGGCTGGCGGTGGCGACGCGGACGAACCGGGCGGCCGACGCGAGAGAAGAAGGCGTCCACCGGTTCCTCGGGCACCACAACCTGTACTGCACCGTCTGCGACCGGAACAACGGCGACTGCCCGGTCCACAACGCGACGAAGCACGCGGGCGTCGAGCACCAGCGCTACCCGTTCGAGCGGAAGCCCTACGACGTCGACGCGAGCCACCCGTTCTACCAGTACGACCCCGACCAGTGCATCGTCTGCGGCAAGTGCGTCGAGGCGTGCCAGCAGGTCCAGGTGACGGAGACGCTGTCCATCGACTGGGAGGCGGAGGTGCCGCGCGTGGTGTGGGATGGCGGCGTGCCGGCCGGCGAGTCGTCGTGCGTGAGCTGCGGGCACTGCGTGACCGTCTGCCCGTGCAACGCGCTCATGGAGACGTCCATGATCGGGCAGGCCGGCCACTTCACGGACCTGAAGGCGGACGTCTTCCAGGCGGCCGTCGACGTGGTCAAGGCCGTCGAGCCGTACGTCGGCAACTCGCCGATCTTCGCGCTCTCGGACGCCGAGGCGGCCATGCGCGAGGCGTCGATCACGCAGACCAAGACGGTCTGCACCTACTGCGGCGTCGGCTGCGCCTTCGACGTGTGGACGCGCGAGCGGACCGTCCTCAAGATCGAGCCGACGGGCGAGGGGCCGGCCAACGGCATCTCGACGTGCGTCAAGGGCAAGTTCGGGTGGGACTTCGTCAACAGCCCCGACCGGCTCCGCCAGCCGCTCGTGCGCCGCCGCTCCGAGGGTGGCACGGAGCGGTTCGAGCCGGCGAGCTGGGACGAGGCGCTCGACACGGTCGCCCGGCGGATGCGCGCCATCGCCGACGAGCACGGGCCGCAGGCGGTCGCCTTCATCGCCTCGTCCAAGGCGACGAACGAGGAGAGCTACCTCGTGCAGAAGCTGGCGCGCGCCGTCTTTGGCACGAACAGCGTCGACAACTGCAGCCGCTACTGCCAGGCGCCGGCCACGCAGGGGCTCTGGCGGACCGTCGGCTACGGCGGCGACGCGGGCACGCTCGACGACCTCCGCAACGCCGCTCTCGTCCTGATGGTCGGCACCAACACGGACCAGAGCCACCCGGTGCTGGCGGCGCACCTGCGCGCGGCCCAGAAGGAGCGCGGCCAGACGCACGTCGTCGCCGACATCCGCCGCCACCTCACCGCGCAGCGCGCCGACGTCTTCCTCCGCCCGAACCCCGGGACGGACCTGATCTGGCTGAGCGCAGTCACGAAGCACATCTTCGACCAGGGCTGGGAGGACCGCGCGTTCCTGGACCGGTGGGTCAACCACGAGCAGAGCTACCGCCAGTCGCTCGCGCCGTTCACGCTGGAGTTCGCCGAGGAGCGGTGCGGCATCCCGGCCGCCGCGCTGGCGGACGTCGCCCGCCAGGTCGCCGAGGCAGAGACGGTCGCGGCCTGCTGGGCGATGGGCGTGACGCAACACACGATGGGCTCCGACACGAGCACGGCCATCTCCAACCTGCTCCTCGTCACGGGCAACTACGGCCGGCCCGGTACCGGCGGCTACCCGCTCCGCGGCCACAACAACGTCCAGGGTTGCTCGGACTTCGGCTCCATCAACACTTTCTTCCCGGGCTACCAGTCCGTGGACGACGACGAGGCCCGCGCCCGCTACGAAGACGCCTGGGGTGTGTCGCTCTCGACCGAGAAGGGGCTCGACAACCGCCAGATGATCGACGCGATCCACGACGGCTCGCTCAAGGCGCTCTTCCTCGTCGGCGAGGAGATCGCGCTCGTCGATGCCAACGCCCACTACGTGCAGGACGCGCTGGCGAAGCTCGACTTCTTCGCCGTCCAGGAGATCTTCTTCTCGACGTCGGCCGAGTACGCGGACGTGGTGCTGGCGGCGGCGCCCAGCCTGGAGAAGGACGGGACGTTCACCAATACCGAGCGGCGCATCCAGCGGCTCTACAAGGCCATGGAGCCGCTCGGCGAGAGCCGCCCGGACTGGCAGATCCTGACCGACCTCGCCGCGCGCCTCGGCCACGACTGGGGCTACGCGCATCCGGGCGAGATCATGGACGAGATCGCCGCGACGACGCCCCTCTTCGCGGGCGTCAGCTACGCGCGCCTCGCCGGCTACCGGTCGCTCTGCTGGCCCGTCAACGAAGATGGCACCGACACACCGCTTCTCTACACGGACGAGTTCCACCTCCCCGAGGGCAAGGCGCGGCTCTACCCGCTGGAGTGGACCGAGCCGAGCGACCAGCCCGACGACGAGTACGACCTCCACCTCAACTCGGGCCGCAACCTGGAGCACTTCCACGTTGGAAACCAGACGCACCGCTCGGCCGGGCTCAACTCGATCATCCCGGACACCTACGTCGAGGTCTCGCACGAGCTGGCGGCCGAGCGCGGCGTCGCCACGGGCGACTGGGTCCGGCTGGTCTCGCGGCGCGGCGCGACGAAGGTGCAGGTGCTCGTGAGTGACCAGGTCCGGGACGGCGAGCTGTACATGCCGCTGTCGTCGGCCAGGCACGCGGTGAACTACCTCACGTCGAACGTGGTCGACCCGGACAGCCACACGCCGGCCTACAAGGAGCTGGCGGTGCGGATGGAGGTGCTCGACGGCCCGCCCCGCGGCGAGCGCCGCCGGTCGCCGGTCAAGGCCGGCTTCCACCGCTACGGGGCGCCGACACCGCAGCGCGGCGTCGAGGTCGAGCGCAAGTGGGCCCGGCCCGACTACGAGCTTCCGGTCGTCCAACGCCCGCCCGTCGGGTACGGCCGCTGACGCGGCCCGAGTTCGGAGTTCTCTTCCCCGTGCCCCACTCCGAACCCTGAACACCCCACTCTGAACTCGCCATGGCCCAGCCCCTCGCCTACGAGCCCCCGCCCGCGCCGCCCGGCCAGGACGCGTTCACGGCCGCCGACGACCTCGCGCGGCTGCTCGACACGCTCCACCAGTCCGGCACGCTGCGCCTGCTGAACGGGCTGCTCGCCCAGATCCAGGACGTCTCGGCCGTCGCCCTCGGCGGCCTCAATACCGACGAGGGGCGGAATGGGCTCGCCAACTTGCTGGTGTTGGCGAAGCTCCTCGGCCGGATCGACGCTGACGGCCTCGACCGCTTCGTCGCCGCCCTCGACCGCGGGCTGGCGGACGCCGCCGAGCGGCTCGCTGACACGGACGACCCGCCGGGCACGCTCTCGGTCCTCGGCCAGCTCCGCCAGCCCGACGTCCGCCGCGGCCTCGACGCCGTGCTGACGCTGCTCGGCACGCTCGGCCGCCAACTCCACGAGCCCCAGCCGCCGGTGCATTCGAACCACGACGGGCGGGCCAGCGCGCGGCCCGAGTAGGCCTCAGACGAGGCCAGGCGGGAGCGTGGACTCGACGCGGCGGGCCTCGCCGTCGGGGTAGCGGAGGAGGCCGAGGTCGCCCGATGGTTCCAGGAAGGCGTAGCGGACCTCGCCCGTGTCGGCGACTTCTTTCTCGCGGAGCAGGCCCATCAGCTCGTCGCGGCGGAGGCCGGCGGCGCCGAGCGCGGTTTCGACGAGGGCGCCGTCGCGGAGGAGCAGGATCGGCGAGCCCTCGATGGCCCGGTTCACGGCCCGGCTGCGGAGCTGGAGAACCTCCAGGATGCGGTCCAGCGCGACGACGACGGCTGTCACCAGCCACGCGTAGACGAGCGGGACGTCCGGGTAGAACATGCCGTCGCCGACGGCCGAGCCGAGCGCGATGATGACGATCGTCTCGAACGGCGAGAGCGACCGGTTGCCGCGCGCGCCCATCACGCGGAGCGCGAACACGGCGAACAGGTAGATGGCGGCCACGCGGAAGACGACCTCCAGGAGGTACAGCGGCGCGTGGTCGCCGAGGAAGATGCGGTGCCAGTCGAACGGGAGTGCGGGGTCCATGAGGGGCGCAAGAGGGAGCCGTTCGTACGCCGGCTAATCCGGCGCGCTCCGGCCGAACCCGGGCGCGTCGGTGCGGGTAGAGCGGCCATGCCCGAGGTCCCGTCCGTCAGCGTCCAGGAAGTCCCCGTCGTCCGCGTGCGCGGCGATGCGGCCGAGGCGTCGGAGGACCGGCTGGCGGTCGA
>CAYPVZ010000240.1:0-3808 GCA_964414235.1 uncultured Rhodothermales bacterium
CCGCCAGCGGGGCGCTGCGCTGGCGGCGCCGCTCGGCGGCGGCGGCGAAGAGGTCGTCGGGCATGACTCCCCCGTACGCCGCGCCCGCCGCTCCGTTCAGTCGCCCACGCACCCGGAGCAGAAGAAGACCGTGAGCGTCACGTTGGCCTGCGGGCCGGCCGATCCCGAGGCGTACGGGACGCCGCCGGGCCCGACGAGGTCGTCTTCCAGGAACGCGAACTCGTAGCCGGCTCCGGCCGACAGGATCGCCCGGTTGCCGACGGTCGTGACGGCCTTGAGGTGCGGGCGGAGGATGAGCGCCGTGCCGTCGTCGCCGGACACGAGGTCACCCTCCCGCAGGTAGCGCAGCGTCGTGGTACGGTGCGTGAGCGAGAGGCCGGGGCTGAGCTGGAACGGGCCGGCCTGGGCGACCGGGTAGGCGACGTTCAGTTCCACATCGGCCTGCTCGACGCGGAGCTCCTGGGACGTGCCGGAGGTGCTCGTGCTCGTCTGCGACCCGACAGTGCGCGCCAGCTGGGCGCCCATCATCCCGTACATCTCGCCGCCGATGCCGTAGCCGGTCGTCGTCATCGAGCCGGAGAAGTCCGTGCCCTGCTGGGCGTTGATCGCCGAGGCGACGTCGCCGAGATCAGAGACGGTGCCGACGCGGCCGGACACCGTGATGCAGCCGGTGAGCGTGAGGAAGGAAACGAGCGAGAGCGCGACGAGAGGCCGCATGGACGTGGGGGGTAGACGTGCGGCGCACGGTAGAGCGTCCGCGACGCTCCGCCTCTCCCCTCCGCCGGGGACCCGCCACTTTTTCCCTCCCGATCTCCGCGCCTCCGTTCCAGAACGAGCCGGGTCAGCGCGCCGCTCGCTCCAGCATCAGCGCGTGGACGACCGCGCCGACCTGGCGCATCCGCGGGAGCGCGTCGGCCTCCGGCACCGGCGTGAAGAGGGCGATCACGTACGCCGCGTCGCCGTCGCGCACCACGCCCACGTCGTGCGTCCAGAAGCTCCACCAGCCCGTCTTGTGGGCGAAGACGGCCGAACGCGGGAGGCCAGCGGCGACCTTCGTGTCGTCGAGTTGGTTCGTCAGCAGCGCCATCAGCCGGCGGCTCACCCACGGGTGGACGAGCCGGTCCGTCGCGGCGAGCGTGAGGAACTCGGCGGCGTGGCGGGCCGAGGTCGCGGTGCTCGGGACGTCGGCGTAGCCCGGGTCCTCGACCCGGCGCGGCAGGAACTTGCGCGTGACCTCGCTGCCCTCCCAGCCGTAGCGGTGCATCAGCGAGTCGATGGACGGCCGCGTGGCGAGGTCGATGAGCTCGTTGGCCGCGCTGTTGTCGCTCCGCGTGATCATCAAGTCGAGGAGGTAGCCGACCGTCACCGTGTCGCCGGCCGCCAGCAGCGGGCGCGGGTCGGAGAGCACCTCGCGCGCCGTGTCGACCGCGTTGTGCGGCGTGACGACCCGCTCGTCGTCCAGATCGAAGCGGCCCGCCAGCGACTGGCGGAGGACCTCGGCGGCGACGTACATCTTGTAGACGCTGGCCGGATAGAGAAACGCCTCCGGCGTGACGCCGCCCCAGACCGGCTCCGGCGCCGTCAGGTCGACCACCATGAATGAGGCAGTCTGTGTGCCGTCCTCGCCCACGTCGAACGAGCCGGCCAGGCCCGCCTCGGCGAGGATCTCCCCGAGGCGGGCGGAGAGGACGGAGTCCTCCTGCATGGAGAGGGGCTGGCCCGAGGCGGAGGCGGCGAGGAGCACGGCGAGAGCGAGGCGCACGGGCGGAGCGGAGCGGATCCGCCAGACTACGCCAGGACCACGTGGCGAGGACGCCTCGGCCTGCGGCTACCTTGATGCTCCCCTCCCCCGCGCCCGATGCGTCGTCTCTCCGTTCTCGCCCTCCTCCTCGCCGCCGTCACGGTCCAGGCCCAGGACGCCGACTGGGTCCGCCAGCACTACGAGAAGCGTGAGGTCCAGATCCCCATGCGCGACGGCGCACGGCTCTTCACGTCGATCTACATGCCCCGCGACGCCTCGCGCGGGCCGTACCCCATCCTGATGCAGCGGACGCCCTACGACGTCGGGCCGTATGGACCGGATGCCTACCCGCAGAGCGTCGGCCCGTCGCAGGAGCTGGCCGAGTCTGGCTACGTGTTCGTGTACCAGGACGTGCGGGGCCGGTACATGTCCGAGGGTGAGTTCGTCGCCGTCCGCCCCCACATCGCGAACAAGACGGCCGGGCAGGTCGACGAGAGTTCCGACACATATGACACCGTCGCGTGGCTGCTAGCGAACGTCCCAACCAACGGCCGCGTCGGCGTGTGGGGCGTCTCGGCGCCCGGCTTCTACGCCACGCAGGCGCTGATAGACGCGCACCCGGCCGTCCGGGCCGTCTCGCCGCAGGCGCCCGTCACCGACTGGTTCCTCGGCGACGACCGCCGCCACAACGGGGCCTTCCAGATGCAGGCCTCGTTCAGCTTCATCTCGTACTACGGCCAGCCGCGCCCCGCCCCGACCACCGGGGGAGGGGGCAGCTACCGGGACTACGGCACGCCGGACGGCTACGACTGGTACTTCGGCCTCGGTCCGCTGGCGACCGTCAACGCGCGCTTCCTCGGCGGCGAGAACGACCTCTTCCAGGAGATCGTCGACCACGACACGTACGACGCCTACTGGCAGGCGCGGACGCCGCTGCCGCACCTCCGCGGCGTCACGCCGGCCGTCCTCGTCACCGGCGGCTGGTTCGACGCGCAGGACCTCTACGGGCCGCTCAAGACCTACGACGCCGTCAACGACCACAACACGACGCCCTCGCACCTCGTGATGGGCCCGTGGTGGCACGGCGGCTGGGCGCGCGGCGCGGGCGACCGCTACGGCGACCTCTGGTTCGACAAGCCGACGGCCGAGACCTACCGCGCCGAGATCGAGGCCCCGTTCTTCGAGCACTACCTGAAGGGCCGGGGCGACGACGACCTGCCGGAGGCCTCCATCTTCATCACCGGCGCCAACGAGTGGCGCCAGTTCGACGCCTGGCCGCCCCGCCGCGCGCAGGAGCGCTCGCTCTTCCTGGAGCCCGGCGGCGGGCTCGGCTGGACCCAGCCCACGGCCTCGGGCGCCTTCGCCGAGTACGTCTCGGACCCGGCCAAGCCCGTCCCGAACACGCCGCAGATCGTCGTCACGCGCGACGACCGCTACGTCATCCAGGACCAGCGCTACGCCGCCACGCGGCCCGACGTGCTCGTCTTCGAGTCGCCCGTGCTGACCGAGGACGTCACGCTCACCGGCGACCTCTTCGCGACGCTCTTCGTGAGCACGACCGGCACCGACGCCGACTTCATCGTCAAGCTCATCGACGTCTACCCCGGCGACGCCCGCTGCCAGCTCCCCGGCGACGAGCGGTGCTCGGTCCCGATGGGCGGCTTCCAGCAGATCGTCCGCGGCGAGGTGATGCGCGGCAAGTTCCGGGAGAGCTTCTCCGACCCGATCCCGTTCGTGCCGGGCGAGGTCGCCGAGGTCACGTTCGACATGGAGGACGTGGCGCACACGTTCAAGGCCGGGCACCGGATGATGGTCCAGGTCCACAGCACGTGGTTCCCCATGGTCGACCGCAACCCGCAGCGGTTCATGCGCATCGCCGAGGCCGGGCCCGACGACTACCAGGTGGCGACGCAGCGCGTCTTCGTCTCGGCCGAGCACCCGTCGCACCTGAGCGTCCGCGTGCTGGAGTAGCCCGCCCCGCGCTGGCGGAGGACGTCCGCCAGCGCGACCGCGGGCGCCTCCTGCAGCGCGAGCGGGGCCTGGCCGGTCGGGGCGGTGGTCTGCAGC
>CAYPVZ010000240.1:3818-5333 GCA_964414235.1 uncultured Rhodothermales bacterium
GGGGGGGGGCGGCCGCCCCCCCCCGCGACCGCGGAGACGGCGCGCAGCCCCGCGACGCCTCCTGACACTGCCACAACGTCAGCCGACAGGGCCGCGACACTCATCGACAGGGCCGCGACACTCATCGACAGGACCGCTACGCCCGTCGACGCTGCCACAATGTCCGTCGACAGGGCCGCGAAGCCCACCGACAGGGCCGCGACGCTCTCGTCCGCCCTGAGCACGTCGACACCGGTTCGCAACACATCAAACACGGAGGCGACGGCGGGCCGTGATGCCGCCAGCGCAGGTGAAACCGGTTCTTGGGCGCACCCACCAGCTCCCCCGGCCATGCGCCTCGTGCTCCCCGCCCTCCTCCTCGCCGCCCTCACCGCGCCAGCCTCCGCCCAGCGCGCGCCCGCACGGCTCGCCGCCCGCGTCGCCGCCGACTGCCGCGAGCAGGTCCGCGACGTCCGCGAAGACGTCTGGGACCGACGCGAGGACCGCCGCGACCGCGCCGAAGACCGACGCGACCGCCTCGTCTACACCGGCCCCCGCGATCGTCGCGAAGACCGACGCGACCGCGCCGAGGACCGCGCCGACCGCCGGGAGGACCGGCGTGACCGTCGGGAAGACGTCCGCGACCGGCGCCGCGGGCCGGTCGTCTGTGCGTAGCCGCTCTGGCTACGGCGTCAGCGGGGCGACCACCTCCACCTCAAGACCACCCGGCCACCTCCTCGACCGTCGGCACCGTCCGCTCGAACGAGACGACGGTGTCGCGAACGAACGGTGCGTGGATGGCGAGCACGCCGGCCGCGTCGGCGGACGTCGCCCGCCGGGCGGTCACCGGACCAGGTCGCCGACCTCGTCCGCGTGCTCCTGGACGTAGGCCTGGACGAACGGGCACGCCGGGATCACGCGGTGCCCCTCCTCGCGCGCCCACCCCAGCCCGGCCTCGACGAGGGCCTCGCCCACGCCCTGACCGCGCGCCTCCTGCGGCACGAACGTGTGGACGAAGGCGACGGCGTCGTCGCGCCGCTGGTATTCGAGCTCGGCAAGGCCGCCGTCGACCTCGGCGGAGAAGCGGTGGGCGGCGGGCTCGTGTCGGACGTCGGGCATGGGGGCGTGGGAAGGATTCGCCCTCAACGCGCGGACGGCCGCACGGTGCCGCCCCCGGCCTAGAGGTCCCCCGCGTCCGGCCGAATCAGCACCTCCTCGACGACCGTCCGCCCGCTCAGGCTGGCGACCTCGACGGCGACGCGCGCCACGTCCTCGGGCGGGATGAAGCGGTCGTCGGGCAGGTCCGTGCCGTCCCACGAGCCCGTCCGCGTGGCGCCCGGGAGCAGCGTCGTCACCGAGACGCCCGTCCCCCGGACCTCCTCGCGGAGCGCGCGCGCCAGCCCGAGCAGGGCGTGCTTGGCCGCGCCGTACGCCGCGCCGCCGGGGTAGCCCCTCACCGACGCGACCGACCCCATCATCAGGATCCGCCCGCTGCCGCGCGCCAGCATCCCGTCGAGGAACGCCCGCGTCACGAGG
>CAYPVZ010000241.1:0-5320 GCA_964414235.1 uncultured Rhodothermales bacterium
CGGCAAGACGATCACGGTCAAGGACGTCATCGCCGACGCGTTCCTCCAGCAGATCCTCCTCCGCCCCGCCGAGTACGGCGTCATCGCGACCCTCAACCTCAACGGCGACTACGTCTCAGACGCGCTGGCGGCCGAGGTCGGCGGCATCGGCATCGCGCCGGGCGCCAACATCAACTACGCCACGGGCAAGGCCATCTTCGAGGCCACCCACGGCACGGCGCCGAAGTACGCCGGTCTGGACAAGGTCAACCCGTCGTCGGTCATCCTCTCGGGCGAGATGATGCTCCGCTACATGGGCTGGACCGAGGCCGCCGACCGGATCATCGCCTCGATGGAGACGACGATCTCGCAGAAGCGCGTGACATACGACTTCGCACGGCTCATGGACGGCGTCGACGAGATCACGTGCAGCGCGTTCGGCGACGCGCTGATCGAGAACCTCTAGCCACTGACGGAGGCCCGTCGGCGTCGGTCGCGCTGGCGATCCCTCTGCCCTCCCCCGCGCCCCGCTTCGGTCCGCCGAGGCGGGGCGCGGTCGATAGGTCCCACCCCGCTTGACGGTCCTCAAACGCGTGCTCCGCGCGAAGGTGTCGCGAAGCCCGGCCGATGGGTTTAGTCATTTAGAATGGGGTCGATACGGCCAGGACTCGCCGTCATGGCCTGGACTTCCTGCATGGTTTTTTCTGCATCTCCTGCGCGAGGGATCCGCCAGTCTATCGCCACCCTTGCGCTCTTCGCCCCCGCCGCCACCGGCCAGGACCTCCCCCCTCACCCGGAGGAGGTGTTCCTCTCGGACTTGGTCTTCTCTCAGGACCGCTCCGAGCTGCAGGTGACAGCCGCTCCTTCGGTTGAGGACTGGAACGACCGACGGGCGCTCGCGACGTCCCTCGGCCTGGAATATGGCCTGACGGACGCCTGGCAGGTCGAGCTCGGCTGGCGCACGCAGCCGCTGGCGGTAGAGCGAACGCACGAGCTGGAAATCGGAACCCGGTACAGCTGGCTCGACATCGGCGGTTCCAGGCTCCACGCCGCCGTCGGCGCCGAGGCCGAGTGGGAAGGCACCGCGTTCGACGCACTCAGCCCGTACCTCGTCGTCGCCCGCAGCCTCGGGCCGGTGCATGCTTTCGCCACAGGCGTATGGGCCGTCGGTCTGAACGACGAGGGCACGGACGGCGCGGATGAGACCGCCAGGCGCTGGGGACTCGCCGGAGGCGCCGTGCTTCCGGCGGGCCCGGTGTTCCTGACCATCGAGGCCGACTGGAGCCACCCAGGTGGCTCCAACCGCCTGACGGCGGCTCCGGGCGTCGTCGTCCCACTCACCGAGGCCTGGCAGGTCGGCATCGGCCTGCCGGTGTCCCACGTCGAGGGGTCGACGAGCGTTGGCCTCGCGGCATTCGCGTCGTTCGAAGCAGAACTGGGCGGCGGCGACGGATCTCCTCCCTTCTCCCCCGGTCGTTCTCGATGACGCTCCTCCGCAAACTGGTCCTGCTGGCGGTCCTCGCCTGCGCGATGATCGTGACGGTCGGGGCGCTGTCGTACTTCGTCAGCTGGACGGTCGAGCGGAGCATGATCCAGCTCAGCCAGAGCGCGGTCAGCGAGCTCGACAACGCGAGCCGGATGGCCCTCACCCTCCAGACCACCCAGACATTGGTCCAGGAGCTCATGGAGGAGCAGCGCAGCCTTCGGGACGACCTCACCGACGACCAGCGCCGGGCGCTCCGCCTCCACATCGACAGCGTGCGCGTCCAGCTCGACGACGAGTTGGACCAGTTCGCGGCGTTCCTCCTGGAGAGCCGGATGGCCACCGAGCGAGGCGTCGCGGTGGCGGAGCGGTTCGAGGACGCCGGCGAGATCGACCAGGAGACAAACGAACTGGCCTGGCTCGTCGAAATCGCCGAGGCCTTCGACACGTACCGCCGCGACGTCCGTGCGTTCGCCGTGCTCAGCCAGAGCGATCTCCGAGCGGCCGACCGGTTCCTCGAGACCGACCTCGACCCCTTCTTCCACGATACCCTGATGCCGCGCGTGATCCGCTACCGCGAGCACTCGCGCGGCGAGTTCGACACGGAGTCGGCGGATGCGTCTGAGGCCGCCGAGTGGAGCGGGAGGCTGATCATCGGAACCACGATCGTCTGCCTGCTCCTCCTCGTCCCGCTGGCGACGCTCGTCGCGCGGAGCCTCCGCCGCCGCCTGTCGGTGCTCGGCGAGGTGACCCACGACATCGGAGCCGGCAACCTCGGCCGGCGCGCACCCGTCTCGGGGTCGGACGAGATCAGCCAGCTCGGCGCCACCGTCAACCAGATGGCCGAGGCACTGGAGCGGTCGGTCGTCTCGAAGGCCCACCTCGACAGCATCGTCGAGTCCATGGCCGACGCGCTGTTCGTCATCGACCCGGAGGGCACCCTCCTGCGCGTGAATCAGGCCGGGCAGAACCTCATCGGGCGCGAGGCCGCGGACCTTCTCGGCCAGCCCGCCCGGTCGCTCCTCGCTACGGGGAACGCCGAGGAGAGCGCGCCGCTCGCCCACCTGATCGAGGAAACCGGGGTGCTCCAGAACTACGAGACCGAGATCCGGACAGAGCGAGGCGAGACCGTTCCCATCTCCGTCTCGGTGGCGCCGCTGTGGGGGACTAGCGGCGACCTGGAGGGCTACGTGATCGGGGCCAAGGACATCACCGAGACCAAGCGGTTCGAGACCGATCTCCTCACGGCTAAAGAGGCCGCCGAGGCCGCAACGCGTGCCAAGAGCGAGTTCCTGGCCAACATGAGCCACGAGATCCGGACGCCCATGAACGGCGTCATCGGCATGACGTCGCTCCTGCTGGACACCGACCTCGACCGCGAGCAGCACGACTTCGTCGAGACCATCCGGGCCTCGGGCGACGCGCTGCTCACCATCATCAACGACATCCTCGACTTCTCGAAGATCGAGGCCGGCAAGCTCGACCTAGAGCAGGCGGCCTTCGACGTCCGCGACTGCGCGGAGTCCGCGCTCGACGTCGTCGCGCCGGCGGCGGCGGACAAGGGGATCGAGCTGGCCTACATCATCGAGGAGGGCGTGCCCGGCCGGGTCGTCGGCGACGCGACGCGCGTGCGACAGGTCCTCGTCAACCTGCTTTCGAACGCCATCAAGTTCACAGCCGAAGGCAGCGTGCTGGTCCGCGTGGCCTCCGTGCCCTGCGACCCCAATGAGGGCTCGCACGCCACGCTCCGCTTCGCCGTGGAAGACACCGGCATCGGGATCGCGCCGGACAAGCTGGCGCGCATCTTTGAGTCGTTCGCCCAGGCGGACGCCTCGACCACGCGGCGGTTCGGCGGCACCGGACTCGGGCTGGCCATCTCCAGCCGACTGGCGGCCATGATGGGCGGTACGGTGGCCGTCGAAAGCGAGCCCGGCGTGGGGTCGACGTTCGCCTTCACAGCCCGCGTCGAGGTCGCAGCCGGGGAGCGGCGCGTGTTCCTCAACCCGGAGCAGCCGGTCCTCGGCGGCCGCCGCGTCCTCGTCGTCGACGACAACGGGATCAACCGGGACATCCTCCGCCGCTCGGTCCTCCGCTGGGGAATGTCCGCGACCGTCGCCGCGTCGGGCGCCGAGGCGCTGGCCGCCGCCGCCCGCGCCGAGGCCGACGACCGCCCCTTCGACCTCGTCCTGCTCGACATGCAGATGCCCGAGATGGACGGCGTCGAAGTCACGACCCGGCTCCGTGCCGACCTCACCGACGCGCCGGTCATCGTCATCCTGACCTCGATCAGCCGCGACGGCGGCCTCCGCGAGCGCGCGCTCGACGCGGGTGCGTACGACGTCCTTTACAAGCCGGCCAAGCCGGCTCAGCTCCACACCACGCTGATCCGCGCCTTCGACGCCCGTCCCGGCGCCACCGAGCGGACCGCATGGATCGCTCGCCCGGCACCAGCTCCCGCACCGACGCCTTCCCCGCCGCCCGGCCTGCGTATCCTGCTGGCCGAGGACAACGTGGTGAACCAGAAGGTGGCCGTCCGCACGCTCGAACGGCTCGGCTGCACGGCCGACGTGGTCGCCGACGGGGCCGAAGTGCTCGACGCGCTCCGCCGCGAGTCCTACGACGTCGTCCTGATGGACGTCCAGATGCCTGTGGTGGACGGCCTGACGGCGACGACCCGCATCCGCGACGAGTTCGATGCGGACCGCCAGCCGTTCATCGTGGCCCTGACGGCGAACGCCATGGACGGCGACCGCGAGCGCTGCCTGGAAGCAGGGTGCGATACTTACCTCGCCAAGCCGCTCGACCGGAAGGCGCTCGCCGCCGCCCTCGTCGAGGCCGTGCGAGGGCTTCCGACCCCGCAGTAGCCCGGGGGCATCTCAGCCGACCAGCTTGCGCAGGGCCAGAATCGCCCCGAGGTGGATGCCCTCGTGATAGAGGTTGAACCGAACGGCGTCGTCCACGCCGCCGAGCACGACGCCCGGCGTCGTCCGGTACGGTCGCTCGAACGGGCCGAACTCGCCCGCACGGTAGGCCGCCTCGGTGCGGTCCGGAAGCGACAGGAGCAGGTCGCGGATCTCCGCCCACGTCCAGTCGTGCCGCCAGTCGCGCGGCGACGAGCCCTTGCGGAGGTCGTCGAGGAAGCCCTCCGGGAGATCGAGCGGGCGGCCGCTGAGGCCAAACGTCAGCAACTGCTCGGTCGCGGCGAGGTGGCCGGCGTTCCAGAGCACGTGGTTGTTGAACCCGTTCGGGATGACGGTCCGCGCCGCCTCCGGGATCTCATCGACCACGGCGACGAGCGACTGGCGGGTCTGGCGGAGCGCGCCGAAGGCGGCGAGCGTGGCGTCGTGGAGATCGGTCATGGTCAGGCCCGGCGGACCCAGGCGTTGTCGACGGGCTCGAAACCGAGCCGCTCGTAGAACCCGGTGGAAAGGTTGGAATCCCGGAGAACCAGTTCGGTCCCCTCGCAGCGCGCGAGGACCTCGTCGATCAGCCGCTTCCCGACGCCGGCCCCCTGCACGTCCGGCTCGACGGCGAGGTCGCAGAGGTACGCCGTCTGCACGCCGTCCGTCAGTACGCGCGCCAGCCCGACCAGCCGGTCGGCCTCCCACAGCGTGAGGACGAGCGACGAGGCCTCGAACGCCTGCCGCAGCCGGTCCGGGTTGTCGGTCTTGCGCAGGAGCGGGGCGCGGCGGTAGAGCGTGGCGATGCGCGCGGGCGTGAGGCCGTCGAGCGTGTCGCGGAGGGTGAGTGAACCGGGGTCGGTCATAGAAGAAGGAGAGCGGCGCGGAGGGCTCTACCCGCCGGCCGCGCGGGGGTTCGCGTCGTCCGGCACCCACCGCCAGCGCGCGGCGCGGACGG
>CAYPVZ010000242.1:0-5313 GCA_964414235.1 uncultured Rhodothermales bacterium
CACGTGGCCGCGACGCTCGACTGGATCAAGCGAGGACTTACGTGACGGGGCCTAGTCGACCAGCTTGGCCACGTCGGCGAGGAGTGCATCGCGGCCGGCGCGGAGTGCCTCCGCGACACGGTCGGCCAGGACGCGGGCCGACGACAGATCCGGCTGGACGGCTCCGAGCGTGGCGATGTGCTCAGCCGTCTGGCCGAGCGCCTCGACAGCGGCGGCGGCGGCGGCCAGCCAGGTCGGGCCCGGCGTCGCGGGCGCTGCCAGCTCGGCGGCGCGCTCGCGAAGACGCGGGAGCCAGCCTGGCGGCGGACGAAGTCCGTTCCACCGGGGCGAGCGGTGGAGGCAGTGGGCGCCCGTCGAAACGCCCGTCTGCAGGGCCTCGACGACGGCGCGGAGGCCAGCCTCGACGGCGGTGACGGTCTCGCGCTGGCGGAGGCTGAGCGCGGCGGCCTCGGCCTCATGAACGGGGACCTGCGTCGCCTCGACGGCCTCGATCACGGCCGCAAGGAGGGCCTGGAACGAGGCGACCGAGTCGCGGCGCACGCTCCGGGCGGCGAGGACCTCGACGGTCTCGGTGCCGATGCCGGGCGAGAGGTCGACAAGATCGGAGGGAAGCGAAAGGCTCATCGGGAGCGGGGGGGCTCGCCAGGTGGAGGGCGGGCAGCCTCAGACTACGAACGAGCCACGTGGGTCGGTCTGCGGCGGATCGGTCCCCACGAACGATTGATCCCGTGCTCGCTCGGCCTCCACCGGCCCTTCGCGCCGGCTCTGTTTAGGCCGCGCCGATGCCCGATCCGCGCACAGAGGCCGGGGGGCGGGGCTCCGACGGCGCCTGGGGAAGCGGCAGCGTTACCATGCGCTCCATGAGTGCGAGAACCTCCTCGGCCCGGTCCGGTGACAGCTTGCCTGCGCGGACCGCCAGCCGGACAGTCTCGACTGAGAGCGCGGCGTAGGCGGGCACGAGGTGGGGGAGGTGGCGCCTGAGAGCGAGCCCGTGCGACCGGAGCGTCCCCAGGTCGCCGCGGGCGACGGGGCCGGTGAGCGCATCCTCGGGTGAGGTCGTCGCGAGGTTGTCGAGCGTGCCGCGGAGGAGCGGCTCCAGGACGGCCATCCCGTCGGCCCGGTCGATGCCGATGGAGGCGAGGACCTCCTGGACCATACCCATGAGGGTCACGACGAGGTTCGAGGCCATGGCCGCTGCGAGGTGGTAGCGCGGCTTGGCGTCGGCCGAGACCTTGAGGTAGCGCATCCCCAGCCCGACCGCCAGCTCGATGCCGGCTGCGACGCCCTCGGGCTCGCCCTCGACGCCGACCGTCACGCCGGCCAGCGTCTGCGCGTCGGCGTCGGGGGTGACGGTCTGGAGCGGGTGGAATGCGAGCGTCCGTGCGCCGCGCTGGCGGAGCGGTTCGAGCAGCGCCGCCGGCGCCGCGCCCGACGTGTGAAGCACGACGGCGCCCTGCCACGGGCGCCGTGCGTCGGCCAGCGCCTCGGCGAGGTCGGCGATCTGGTCGTCCGGAACGGCGAGGACAACGAGCGGGACGTCGGGGATGTCGCCGAGGCGGTCCGAGGCGAGCGGGGCGCCGAGCAGCGTCGCCAGCGCCTCCGCCGGGGCCCGCCGCCGCGAGATCACGGCGCGGACCGGGTAGCCGCTCTCGGCCAGCCGGAGCCCAAGCGCACGGCCCATGGCCCCCGCGCCGATGAGGGCGACGGTGGGGCGCGGGCTCTTGAAGGCCGAGGCGAAGACGTCCATGAAACGAGGGCGGCGGTCGGGGAGAGGCTACGCCCGCCAGAAGGCGCAGGCGAGGGCGCCCGGCGCGTCACCGTCGGGCGGAGTCAGGGCGAGGATGCGGGCGTGCGTGGCGCCGCGTGCACGGGAGGCGAGGAGCGTCGAGATCAGCGCGCCCATGCCGGTCATGCGGACGGTCTCGCTCCCCATGAGGTACATCAGTTCGCTCTCGTCGAAGCGCTCGATGGCGTCCCGGAGCCGATCGAGCGCCTCGGTGTCGCCGCCGAGCAACTCGCATGAGCCGAGAACGAGGGCGCGGTGTCCGTACATCACCTCCCCGACGGCGTTGCCGAGCTCGCGGCAGAATGCCGGGCTCTCTTCGCCCATCACGACCGGGACCACCTCGAAGCCGTCCAGCGCGCGCTGGAGGAACGGGACTTGCACGTCGGCGCCGCCGATGGTGTCATGTCCGTCCTGGTCGATGTAGATGTCATCGTCCTCGTCGCAGAGCTCGTTACGGAGGTGGTCGCTGACGGGGACCTCGCCGAGCGGCGTCGAGAACGAGGAGGCGGGTGGGATGGAGAGCCGGCCGAACGCGCCATGGTGGCTGGGCGAGACCACGACAACGCACTCGATGCCGGCGTCCTGGATCTGGCGGAAGGCGGCGGCCGCCGCCGGCCCGTTCGACGCCACGTTTGAGTCCGGTGCGACGAGGCCGATGAGGAGGCCGTCTGCCACGTCGTCGTCGGGTGTGGCCTCGGCGAGAAGGGTGTCGATGTGGCGGCGGAGGGCCTCGGGCTCGGTGGGGTAGGCCGCCAGCGTGTCGGGAGTCATCGGAGCGGTATGGGAGGGGGAGCAGCGCCAGCGAGAACTGACGGATGCCCTACGCGCGAGCTGTGTGTCGGATGCCGGACGGGGTAGATTGAGCGAGCGGGTGAGACATTTCAGGTGGCTCAGTCGTCTTCGTTTGGTTCCGCCGACTGATGTTGTTCGGGGGGAGGATGCAAAATCGGCCGGGACGAGTGGACTCCCAAACACGGTGCCAGACCGCTGGCGCCTGTCGGCGTCTTCGCGGGTTCTCGTCGGCTCGCAGGCCCGAAGGGGCGCGAGATTGAGCGGCAATAAGCCTCCACCGGCTCCGTTCGTGCCCGCATCGCGCTCCGCCTCTCGCCTGCCGTCCATGCCGATTCGCTCTGGGCTCCTCGCCCTCGTCGCCCTGACCATTGCCGCGTGCGGGGGCGGGCCCACGACGTTCAGCACGGCCCAGGAAGCCTATGATCGAGGCATGGCGGACTACGAGCGCGGCAGGTACGCCCTCGCCATTGAGCACCTCCGCGCATCCCTCGACTTCGGCCGGACTGGCGAGATCGCCGACGACGCCCAACTCGCCCTGGCGCGCGCCTACGCCGCCGACCACCAGTATCTCCTGGCCGGTAACGAGTTCACCCGGTTCATCGAGTTCTACCGGACCGACCCGCGCGTCGAGCAGGCGGCCTACGAGCGGATCCAGGCCTACGCCGCGCTTAGCCCGCGCTACGAACTCGACCAGACCGATACGCGCACGGCGCTCAGCTACATCCGTGGCTTCCTCCAGCAGTACCCGACCAGCGACCACGTGGCCGACGCCGACGCGCTGGCGGCCGAGCTGCGCGAGAAGCTGGCTCAGAAGCTCTATGAGACGGGGCGGCTCTATGCCCGTCGCGAGTACTACGACGCCGCCGTCATCACCTTCCGCGACGTCCTGACCGAGTACCCGACGAGCGCCTTCGCAGACGACGCGCTCGTCGGCGCCGTCGAGGCACAGATCGCCTACGCTGCCGGGTCCGTCCGAGACCGTCAGCAGGCCCGCTACCGCGAGGCGCTCGATCTCTACGACCAGCTCGTCACGCTCTTCCCGACGAGTCCGCTGCTCGGCGACGCTCAGGCGCTCTACGACACGGCCTACGCGGGCTGGCGGGCCGCGGGCGGCGGCCCGGAAGAGACGGCGGAGCGCTAGGCTGGCGCACGTACTAGGTTCGGGGCGCCGCGCGTGTGACCCGGTACGGTCTATCGGCGGCGAGTTCGACAGCCCTCCGGAGCGCTCCTGCCATGATCTTCGACCCCGAAGCGGTCGCGCGTGCCCAGGCTGGCGACGCGACGGCCCGCGACGCTCTGCTCTCCGCCGTGACCGCCCCGCTCCGGGCGTTCTTCCGGAGCCGCATCGGCGCTGCACCCGAGGTCGACGACCTCGTTCAGAACGCGCTCGTCCGCGTCTATCGCGGGCTCGACACCCTCCAGAATCCGGCCCGGTTCAAAGCGTTCGCCATGAAGGCCGCGCTTTTCGAGCTCCAGGACTTCTACCGGGGCCGCTACTCGTCGCGCGAGGCCCTCTTCGACCCCGACCTCCCCACGCCGGGCGCGGTCGATGCTGAGGACGTCGCCCTGTCGATGGACCTAGAGGCCGCGCTGGCGACGCTCACGGAGCACGCGCGGACGATCCTGGAGATGCGGGAGCTGGGCTACCCCTACGTCGAGATCGCCGAGACGCTCGACACGACCGAGGCGGCCGTCAAGATGCAGGTCAAGCGGGCCTTCGAGAAGCTGCGCGGGCTCCTCTCCGCGGCCGTTGTTGCTTTCGCCGCGCTCGGCGCGGCTCTGGGTTCATGAGTGACTTCGATACCCTCGCCCTCTACGACGCGCTCCCGGACGAGGAGCGTGACGCCCTGGACGCAGCCCTGAAGGAGCAGCCGGCCCTCGCCGACGCCTTCGCGCGCTGGCGGAGCCTCCGGGCCGGCGTCCGTGCCGAGCTGGCGCGCGACCTGCCCGACCGCGCGCTGCTCGTCCTCTACGCCCTCGCGGACGACGATCTGCTCGCCGACGACGAGCGCCGCCAGCTGGAGCAGGCTCGCCCGGCCCTCGATGCCGCGCTGGACAAACACCCCGGCCTCGTCGCCGCCGTCCGGCGCATCCGCGATGATCGCGATGCCTTCGAGGCGGCCTGGGCAGCAGAGGCCTCCGATGACGCCCAGCCGGCGGCTCCCCACCGTGTCGCACCGCGACGCCAGCCGGTGGCGGACCGGCCCGCGCTCCGCCGGTCTCGCCCGATGCGGTGGCCCGCGAGGATCGCGGCCGTCGTTGCCGTCGTGGCATTCGGTGGGCTGCTGTCGTGGCTGGCGATGCGTGACGCCGGCTGGCAGACGATCGCCGGAGGCCAGACGGTCACCCTCGCCGACGGCTCGACGGTCGAACTGGCGGACGGCGCGCGGCTCCAGGTCTCCGAAGACGAGGCCCGCCAGGCGCGGCTGCTCGGTGGCGAGGCCCTGTTCCGCATCGTCCACGACGAGGCCCACCCGTTCGAGGTGACGACGCCCAACGCCGAGGTGACCGTGCTCGGCACCACGTTCTCGGTCGACGCCACGGACGTGCAGACCGACGTCGTCCTGGTTCAGGGCGCCGTGACGCTCGCGCCGCGCGCCACGCCCGAGAAGGCCGTCCGCCTGGCGCCCGGCCAGACGAGCCGTGTGCTCGCCCTGGACGCGCCCACGGCACCCGCCCGCGCCAACCTCGCGCCGAGCGACTGGACCGGCGCCGGGTTCGTCCCCAGCGGGACG
>CAYPVZ010000243.1:0-5288 GCA_964414235.1 uncultured Rhodothermales bacterium
GCCCCGCCCCACGCCGAGGCGGCCCTCGCCGAGCTGACGCCGGAGGCGGTCACGGCCCGGTTCGACCCCGACGTGACACTCCCGGACGCGTGGTGCGCCTCGTGGTGCGCCCGCGCCGGCAAGGGCACCGACGTGCCGATGTACCCGCCGCTCATCGTCCCCAACCGGATCCTCTACGGCCTCGCCGGCCTCAACGACGGCATCGTCCCGACCGCCTCGATGCCCTGGGGCGAGGCGCTGGGCACGCTCGACGCCGACCATGCCCGCCAGATCGGCATGAAGGTCTCGGCCTCGGCCTACGACTCGTGCACCTTCTTCGAGGCCCACTGCGAGGCCCTCCGAGCCCGCGGGCTCTGAGCGACGCTCCGGCTGGGGGCGACGAGAGGCGGACGGCGTTCTTCGGGCGCGAGGCAGAGGGCGCGAGGCCTCGGTGCGCCGCTCCTGGAAAGGACCACGCCGCACACGGAAGTCAACGCGCCGCACACGGAAGTCAACGCGCCGCACACGGAAGTCAACGCGCCGCCGCGGCGCGGCGACGTCTGGAGGCGGCGGAGTCGATACCGCCCGTGGCCCGCTGGCCTGGGCCCTCCTGGCGACGCGGGCGCCCGCCAGCGCCGTCCGAACCTTCCACGAACCGCACCGCGCACGCCGTCGTTGAGGGGGCAGCCCGTCCCCCACCCCATGCCTGCGCCCGTCCCCGGCGACGTCCTCGTCGCTGAGCCGCCGATGGCGGACCCCAACTTCCGCCGGACCGTTATCCTCCTCTGCGAGCACACCACCGAGGGCTCGTTCGGGCTCGTGCTCAACCGCCCGACCGGCCTCTCCCTGGCGCAGGCGACCGACGAGGCGCTCCCCTTCGATGCCGAGCTCTGGATGGGCGGCCCCGTCCAGCCCGACACGCTCCACTACCTCCACCCCTACGGCGACCTCGACGGCGCGCTCCCCGTGCTCGACGACGTGTTCTGGGGCGGCGACTTCGAGGCGCTCCGGCGAGGCGTCGAGGACGGCTGGCTGGACGCTGAGCACGTCCGGTTCTTCGTCGGCTACTCCGGCTGGGGCGCCGGCCAGCTCGACGCCGAGGTCGACGAGAACGCCTGGATCGTCCTCACCGCCACTGCCGACCTCGTCTTCGCCGACGGCGACGACGCGCTCTGGCGCCAGGTCCTCCGCCAGCTCGGCGGCGAGTACGCGCTCCTCTCGACCTTCCCCGACGACCCCCGGCTGAACTAGGTGACGCTCTACCGTCCCTTCGGGCTGAGAGAGCTCCAACTGATCGCCGAGGCCGACTGCCGGTCGTTCCCGCCTCGGCTCGACTGGCAACCGATCTTCTACCCGGTGCTCAACGCCGAGTACGCGGAGCAGATCGCTCGACGGTGGAATACGGCCGACGCGAACTCCGGCTACTGCGGCTTCGTGACTCGGTTTGACGTGGAAGACGCCTTTGTCGGACGCTATTCGATCCAGATCGCGGGCAGCGGCCGGACCCACCAGGAGCTCTGGGTCCCGGCCGAGGATCTCGGCGAGTTCAACCGCCATATTGGCGGGCCCATCGTCGTCCTCTCCGCCTTCTACGGCGCGGCCTTCACGGGCGAGCGGGACCCGGCCACCGACCTCCCGACGAGCATCTCTCCCCCGCCGGTCTCATAGCCGCTCTACGCCTGCGCGCCGGCCTCCACCGCCAGCTGGCGGAGCACGTCGAGCACCCGGTCGACCTCGCTCGACTTGTCAAAGAAGTGGTCGGCCCCGGCGGCGAGGCAGGCGTCGCGGTAGGCCGCGCCGGCGTGGTTCGTCAGCACGATGACGCAGGGCCGGGGCGGGCGCGAAAGGATCAGCGGCAGCGCCGTGAGCCCGTTGATGACCGGCATCTGGAGGTCCAGCACGACGACGCCCGGGCTGTGCTTCCGGGCCTCGACCACGGCCGTGATCCCGTCCGGGGCCTCGGCCACGACCTCGACGCCCTCGACCTCCTCGATGGCGTCGCGGAGGAGACGGCGGAGCAGCGAGGAGTCGTCGGCGACGAGGACGCGGAGGGGGGCGGCGGCAGGCATGGTGGTGGGGGACCGAAGGGTCGCCGGACGAGAGATCGCCCAGGCACTCTCCCAGCCTACGGACGTTCCCCGCACGACGCCTCTGAGGCCACGCGGTCTGACGCCGTCACGGCCTGTCGGACGCCACCGCCCGGCTCTGTCAGACGAGCGCGGACGGCGAGAACCTCCTCCGCGCCCTCAGTCCACCAGCCCGTTTTCGAGGGCGTAGCGCGTCAGCTCCGCGTTGTTCGACATGCCCATCTTCTGGAGGAGCCGGCTCCGGTACGTCGAGACCGTCTTGACGCTGAGCGAGAGGTGCTCGGCGATGCCGCCGACGGTCAGGCCCGAGGCGAGCAGCCGGAGCACCTGGTATTCGCGGTCCGAGAGCGCCGTGTGCGGGTCGGCGTCGGGGTCCGAGTCGAGCGCGTCGAGGAGCGACTCGGCGAGCGACTGGGTGAGAAACCGCTTGCCCGAGGCCACGCGGCGGACGGCCTCGACGAGATCGGCCTCGGCGCTCTCCTTGGTGAGGTAGCCCATGGCCCCGGCGCGGACGACGCGGACGGCGTACTGGTCCTCGGGGTGCGCCGAGAGCACGAGGATCGGGAGCCGCGGAAACTCGGCCCGCATCGACTTGACGAGGTCGAGCCCGCTCGGGCCGGGCATGTTCATGTCCATCACGACCACGTCGACGCGCTCGTCGCGGACCAGCCGGAGCAGCTCGTCGCCGGTCGCGGCCTCGCCGACGACTCGGAAGTCGTCCATCTCGCGGAGCAGCTCCGCCAGCCCCCGGCGGACGAGGACGTGGTCGTCGGCGATGGCGATGCGGGTCATGGGGTCTCGGGCGTGGTGTCGACCGGCAACGTACACTCGACAACGGTCCCGCGGCCCGGCTCACCGCGCACCGCGAGCGCGCCGCCCAGCGCCGCGGCCCGCTCGCGCATCCCGACGAGCCCGAGCGAGCGCTGCCGCATCGTCGTCGGGTCGAACCCGCGCCCGTCGTCGGCCACGACGAGGCGGGCCTCGCGGGGGCCGAGGCCGAGCGTGATCGTGACGGATTGCGCCTCGGCATGGCGGGCCACGTTCGTCAGCGCCTCCTGGAGCACGCGGAAGGCCGCCGTCGCCACCTCGCGCGGCGGCTCGTCTGCGCCCTCGACCACGATGCGGCAGCCCACGCCGGTCCGCTCCTCGAAGCGGCCGGCCTGCCACTCGACGGCGCTCGCCAGCCCGAAGTCGTCGAGCACGCCGGGCCGGAGGTCGGCCGCGATCTGGCGGACGTGGCGGATCGTCTCGTCGATCGTCTGGCGAACGTCGTCGAGCCGGGCCTGCGCCGCCTCGTGGTCCGGGAAGTGGCGCCCAAACCAGCCGATGCCCAGACGGATGGCCGTGAGCTGCTGCCCGAGCACGTCGTGGACCTCGCGCGAGAGCCGCGTCCGCTCCTCCTCACGGACGTTCTGGAGGTGCGTCGCCAGCGCTTGGAGCTCGGCACGCGAGCGTTCGAGCGCCGCCTCGTGCTCGCGCAGCGGCGTCACGTCGCGGAGCATCGAGAGCACCTCGCCGTCGCCGAACGGCGCCATGCGGACCTCCCGATACCGCGTCCGCCCGTCGACGGCGACCTCGTAGTCATACCAGACGGCCTCGCCCGACTGGCGGAGCCGGTCCATGGCGTCGCGGTACTTCTCGGCGAGGTCGGGAGGGATGATGTCCGGGAGGGAGCGGCCGATCATGGACGCGGCCGGGAATTCGGTCGCGAACACTTCCGGCACGTGGAAGTCGAGCACCAGCCCGTCGTCCTGGAGGCGCGAGACGACGTCCGGGAGCGCGTGGACGATGGTCCGGAAACGGGTCTCGGAGGCCGTCAGGCGGCGCTCGGTCTCGGCCACCTCCGTCACGTCGCGCGTCGTGACGATGCCGTAGGGCCGGCCGTCGGGGCCGACGGCGGCGCGGCCGTGGCTTTCGAGAAGCCGCACGCGGCCGTCGGGGCCGACGTTGCGGTAGCGGAGCGTGGCCGGCTGCCCGGACGCCATCCCCACCTGGAACGCCGCGACCGCCGCCTCGCGGTCGTCCGGGTGGATGCCCGCGAACGGCGCCTGCGCCCTCAAATCCTCGGCCGTGCGTCCCGTCTGCGCCTCGGCCGACGGGCTGGCGTAGATCGTCCGCCCACTCGCGTCGACGACGGTGACGAGGTCGGTCACGGACTCGATCATCATCCGGTACAGCTCGGCGTCGGTCTGGACGTGCGCGTGGCGCGCGATGGCCCGGCGCGCGGCCCGGTTGGCCTCAGCGGACGAGGCGCCGGGCGAGAGCACGCCCTCGGCGCCGGCCCGGAGCGCCGCGTCTTCCTCCGCGTCCGTCCCGCAGACGACGAGCACGGGCGGCCTCGTGCGCGGCTGGCGGAGCCAGTCGCCGAGCGGCCCGACGCCCTCCGCCAGCACGACGAGCGCGGCGTCGGTGCCGACGACAGCATCGGGCACGTCCACGATCTGGACGAAGCCGGGGAGCGCGTCGGCCCAATCGAGGGGCGAGCCGAGCCAGAGGACGGTCGAAGTCATCCTACAAGATCACACCGCGACGGCGTCGAGGCGTGCCAGCACCCGCGCCAGGGCATCGCCGGCCTCCGCCACGTCGCCCTCGGTCGTCGTCCGGCCCATCGAAAACCGGACAGTGGCGCCGGCCACGTCGCGCGGGAGGCCGAGCGCCAGCAGGACGTGGCTCGGCTCCAGGGCGCCGCTCGTGCACGCGCTGCCGGCTGAGACGTGGACGCCCTCCAGGTCGAGCGCCGCCAGCAGCATCTCGCCATCGACCGCGCCCCCAGGCCCGGGACGGATCGACACGTTGAGCACGTGCGGCGCCGCCCCCTCGACCGGCGTGTTGACCACGAGCCGCTTCCCGAGCCCCTCCGCCAGCCGCTGGCGGAGCGCGTCGCGGAGACTGGCGAGCCGGGCCGCCGTCGCCTCGCGCTCGGCCTCGGCCAACGTGAGCGCTTCGGCGAAGCCCACGATGCCAGCCACGTTCTCCGTCCCGCCGCGCCGACGCCGCTCCTGCGAGCCGCCCGTCTGCGTCGGCCGAAACGGCGTGCCCGCGCGCACGACCAACGCGCCGACGCCCTTTGGCCCGCCCACCTTGTGCCCGGAGAGCGAGAGCAGGTCGACGCCGAGCGAATCGACGTCGAGCGCCAGCAGGCCGGCGGCCTGGACGGCGTCGGTATGCACGAGCGCGCCGGCCGCGTGCGCCGCGCCCGCGATGTCCCGCACGGGGTTGACC
>CAYPVZ010000244.1:0-5278 GCA_964414235.1 uncultured Rhodothermales bacterium
GCGGCCCTCGACGACGAGCCCGACCAGCTTCTTGTCGATGCCGTCGGCCTTCTGCTGCACGAGCGCCTCGCGCCCGACGAAGTCGCCCGCGTCCGGCTTGACGACCCACCCGAGGCCGGCGTCGAGCGGCGTCGTGGCGTCGTCCAGCTCGTGGCCGTAGAGACAGTAGCCGGCCTCCAGGCGGAGCGTGTCGCGGGCGCCGAGCCCGGCTGGCGTGGCGCCGGCCTCGACGAGTGCGTCCCAGGCCCGCGCAGCGGCCTCGGGGCTGAGGTAGAGCTCCAGCCCTTTCTCGCCCGTGTACCCGGTGTGGGAGACGAGGGCCCGCTCGGCGCCGAACACGGCGCCCGCCTCCATCTCGCGGAAGTGGTAGTAGGGAATGGCGGAGGCGTCGATGCCGGTCGCCGTCTCGAACAGGGCGAACGCCTCGGGGCCCTGGAGCGCGAGCAGCGCCCACTGGTCCGACTCGTCCGCCAGCGCCGCGTCGAGCCCGGCGGCCTCGGCGACGGCCGAGACGTGGGCCCAGTCCTTGGCGATGTTCGATGCGTTGACGACGAGGAGCACGTCGTCTTCGGCGATCCGGTAGACGAGGAGGTCGTCGACGGCCGTCCCGTCCTCGCGGCAGAGGACGGCATAGAGCGCGCGGCCGTCGTCGAGCTTCGAGACGTCGTTGGTGACGAGGCGCTGGGCGAGCGCGAGCGCGTCGGGGCCGGTGAGTCTGAACTCGCCCATGTGGCTCACGTCGAACAGCCCGGCCCGCTGGCGGACGGCGTGGTGCTCGTCGAGGATGCCGGTGTACTGGATGGGCATCTCGAACCCGCCGAACGGGGCCATCTTGGCGCCGAGCGCGACGTGGCGGTCGTGGAGCGGGGTCGTGCGGAGGGTGGTGTCGGACATCGGGCGGGGGGCGAGGCCCGGAAACTACGGGCGGATCGGGGAGGGGCGACGGTGCTCGACCACGACATCGTTTGGTCATGCTTCCCCTGTAATCATGCATGTTTCCGGCACCAGGCTGGGCGGCTCCGGTGCCTCGAACCGCCAGGTGAGAGCCGAAGGCAACGCCCATGCGGGTCGTGCCGCTGGGGTCGGGGTATGGAGCTCGGCAACTTCCTGAGAGGCCGGGCGTGCAACGGACCCCTCATCCCAATGCCCTTCCCATGGACCTCTTCTCCATCTTCATTGTCCTCGCCGTCGTGGCGCTCGTGGCCGGCCTTCTCGGCTTCCGCGGCGTGGCGGGCATGTCGGCCAGCTTCGCCAAGCTGGCGCTGATCGCGGCCGTGATCCTCTTCATTGTGGGCGTCCTGCTCCGCTGACGCTCGACCGCATTCTGCGCGGCGCCCCGGCCTCTCTGGCCCGGGCGCCGCTTTCTTTTCCGCCGACCCGATGCGTGCTCTCGTCCTTCAATCCGTCGCCGATCCCCAGCCTGTCGTCCGCGGCGTCGACGAGTCCGACCTGCCGGAGGGGGACGTGCTCGTCTACGTGGCCCACTCTAGCCTGAACTACAAGGACGGGCTGGCGATCACCGGGACGGGAAAGATCGTGCGCGGTGCTTTTCCGTTCGTTCCCGGCATCGACCTCGCCGGGACCGTCGCCGCGTCCGACGCGGACGCCTGGCAGGCCGGCGACCGCGTCGTGCTGACGGGGTGGGGGACGGGTGAGGAGCGGTGGGGCGGCTACGCCGAGCGCGCCCGTGCGAGCGCCGACCACCTGGTCCGTCTTCCCGCGAGCCTCTCGACCGAGGACGCGATGTGGATCGGGACGGCGGGGTTCACGGCCATGCTGAGCGTTCTCGCTCTCGAAGCTCACGGTATCGAGCCCGGGGCCGGGCCGGTGGCCGTGACGGGCGCCAGCGGCGGCGTGGGATCGATGGCGACGGCGCTGCTGGCGGCGGCCGGGCACGAGGTCCACGCCGTGACCGGCACGGAGAGCGCGCACGACTACCTCCGCGAGCTCGGCGCTGCCGAGGTCCTGGGCCGCGAGGTTCTCGCCGAGGACGCGGGCGGTCCGCTGCAGAACGGGGTCTGGGCCGGCGCCGTCGATTCGGTCGGCGGGACGACGCTGGCGACGCTACTGGCGCAGGCGAAGCGCCACGCGTGCGTCGCCGCGTGCGGGCTGGCGGGCTCCGCGAGCCTGAGCACGACCGTCTTCCCGTTCATCCTGCGCGGTGTCGTCCTCGCGGGCATCGACTCGAACACGGCGCCGCGCGACCTCCGCCAGCGGGCCTGGGACCGGCTGGCGGAGGCTGTGGAGGCCGGTCATCTCTCCACGGTCAGCCGGACCGTTATTGGACTCGGCGAGCTGCCCGACTGGGCCGAACGGATCGTGGAAGGGCGAACGGTCGGCCGCGTGATCGTCGACGTCCGGGGCTGATGGCGACCGTCTCTGTCTGGCAGCGTCCTCCGCATGTCGAGGCCGATGTCGCCATCGTCGGCGGCGGCGTGATCGGGACGGCGACGGCGTTCGCGCTCCGCCTGCTCGCGCCCGAGCTCCGGGTCGTGATCGTCGAGGCCGAGCGGCTGGCGCACGGCGCGAGCGGCCGTAACGCCGGCTTCCTGCTCCTCGGCACGCACTCGGACTACGCCTCGGCGGTCGAGACCTACGGCCGGGACCGGGCGCGGCGGATCTGGGCCTTCACGCAGGAGGCCTTCCGGCTGGCGGCCGAGGTCGGTGCCCGGCGCGACGTCGGGTTCTCGCACACCGGCAGCGTCATCGCAGCTTATGATGACGCCGAGGTCGGTCGTCTACTCCGATCGCGCGACCTGCTCGCCGAGGATGGCGTCGAGACGAAGTTGTGGGGGCAAGATGACCTCGACGACGAGATCGGTGCTTTGTGGTTTGGAGGGGCCCTTTTCGTCCTAGAGGGCGGCACCATCGACCCGGCGCGGCTGGTACGCGCGCTCGCCGCTGAGAGCAGGGCACAGGTCGTCGAGCGGAGCCGGGTCGAGTCCATCGAGCCCGAGAGAGGGCGCGTGCGGCTGGTGATCGCGGAGGGTGGTGAGGTCGTCGCCGACCGCGTGTTCGTCGCGGCGAACGCGTACCTGCCGTTGCTGCGACCCGACTTGGCGTCGTTCGTCCGACCGGTCCGCGCGCAGATGCTGGCGACGGCGCCGGCGCCGCGCGTGCTCGACGTGCCCGTCTACTCGCACGACGGCTTCTACTACCTCCGCCAGCGCGCCGACGGCCGCGTGCTCCTGGGCGGCGCCCGCCACCTCCACGAGGCCGGCGAGGTCGGCTACGAGGACGCGACGACGGACGCTCTCCAGGCGAGCCTGGCGGACTATCTCGCCACGCACTTCCCTGCGCTGGCGGACCTCGCCGTCGAGCGCCGGTGGTCCGGCACGATGGGCTTCAGCCCGGACGGCCTGCCCGTGCTCGGGTCGATTCCCGACGTGCCAGGCGCCCACTTCGCGGCCGGCTTCACGGGGCATGGGATGGGCTATGCCCTCCGCTTCGGCCAGCTGGCGGCCCGCACGCTCCTCGGCCAGCCCGACGACGCGGCCGACCTCTTCGCCGCCTCTCGGCTCGCGCCGTAGACTCACGACGCCCTCTCGTCGTTCAACCCGAATCCAACCCGACTTCCTTCCATGGACACCCTCTATCGCACGCCCGTCGCCGCCCTCGGCGACGACGCCCGCGCGGCGTTCCTCACGCGGACGTATGCGCACCTGCTCGGCGCGATCCTCCTGTTCGCGCTCATCGAGGTCTTCTTCTTTACCTCCGGCCTCGCCGTCCCGATGGCGCAGGCCATGCTCGGCGTCAATTGGCTGCTGGTGCTCGGCGGGTTCATGGTCGTCGGCTGGCTGGCGTCCGGGACGGCCGCTCGTGCGGAGACGAGAGGGATGCAGTACCTCGCGCTGGGCGGCTACGTCGTCGCCGAGGCGATTCTCTTCGTGCCGCTCCTCGTGATGGCCGAAGTGTGGGCGCAGCAGACGGGCAACGGCAGCGTCATCGCCAGCGCGGCGTGGGTCACGCTCCTCGGCTTCTCGGCGCTCACCGGCATCGTCTATTTCACGGGCAAGGACTTCTCATTCCTCGGCGGTCTGCTGAAGTGGGGCATGGTGCTCGCGCTCGTCGCCATCGTGGCGGGTGTCGCGTTCGGGTTCGAGCTCGGCACGTGGTTCTCGGTCGCCATGATCGGCCTGGCGGGCGCGGCCATCCTCTACGACACGTCGAAGGTGCTCCACCACTACCCGGAGGACCGCTACGTCTCGGCCGCGCTGGAGCTGTTCGCCTCCGTCGCGCTTCTGTTCTGGTACGTCCTGCGCCTGTTCATGAGCCGGCGGTAGCGCCCGCTCGCCCTGCTGGCGGATGCCTCTGCCCGTCGCTCGCCCTGTCCGGACGCCCCCGGGCGGGGCGACGCAGTTCAGGGGAGCCCCGGCGAGGCGTCGGCGTTGACGCGGCATGACCCGTCGCAGCCGCGCCCTCCTCCTCAGCACGACCGGCCTCGCCGTGGGCGCCGCTCTCGGCACGTGGCTCGTGAGGCGGTGGCGCTACCCCGTCCGCGTGGTCGAGCGCGACGTGGAGCGGCTGCCCGACTCGCCGCCGCTGCCGACCATCGAGACGCCGGGCCGGGCCGCCGTCCAGGCCGAGGCGGACGGCGTCGGGCCGCGCTTCCACCGGCGCTACGAGATCGACATCGAGGCGCCGACGAAGACGCCGGAGGAGCTCATGCACTGCATCGGCGAGAACATCCAGGCCTACGTGCCAGGCGAGATCGCCGTCTTCTCGAAGGAGACGGGAGACGAGACGACGCTGGCCGTCGGCGACGAGTACGCCATCGAGATCCGGTCGCCGTGGAACGGGCCGGTTCGCGTGGCCGAGGTCGCGCCGCGGCGGATCACGCTCGTCACCCTGGAGGGCCACATGGAGGCGGGCCAGATCCGCTTCGAGGCTGCCGACCACCCCCGCCAGCCCGACGCGCTCCGGTTCTCGATCGAGTCCTGGGCGCGCAGCCGTGACGGCCTCGTCGACTTCGTCTACGACGAACTGGGCCTCGCCAAGGCGGTCCAGCAGGCGATGTGGACCTACTTCTGCGAGCGCGTCGCCGACGACTGCGGCGGGCAGCGGATGAGCGAGGTGCGTGTGCTGACCGAGCGCGAAGAGGAGGCTGAAGAGGCCAATGGCTGACCCGTTCTGGACCCGCGCCGTCCCGCGCCGCCCGGACTGGCGGGAGTACCAGGGCCGCCTGGACGCCATCCGGACCGGCCGCTACACCTTCGAGCTCGCCGACGACTACGAGGTCTCCGAATCCGATGGCTGGCGCCTCGACCAATACGAGGCC
>CAYPVZ010000245.1:0-5276 GCA_964414235.1 uncultured Rhodothermales bacterium
GAACCTTCGAAGGCATAAGCCAGCAGATTTACAGTCTGCCCCGTTTGACCGCTTCGGTACCCTACCGCACACCATTCCGCGCCGCGGCGCCACACATCGCGCACCCGCCCGACAAAGCGACCACCCCCGACGCGGCGTGCGACGGGGGCTGGCTTCGGAATGAGCTTTGGAAGGTAAATTCCCGGCAAAGCCGGATCAAGGGGTGAATCGAGCCGTGAAACCGACCAAGCTGGCGAAGGGACTCGAACCCCCAACCTGCTGATTACAAATCAGCTGCTCTACCGGTTGAGCTACGCCAGCGGCGCGGGCATCGCGAAGTGCGAAGCTAGCCCGAGCCGGCGGGGGGCGTCAACCGACCGAGCGCTTCTGCATGCTCGCCCCGCCCCTCTTCGCCATAGGTTCTCAGGCCGGAGCCGCCGCGTGCCGCCGCCGCCAGCGCCGCACGACGACGACGACGACGATCAGGACCAGCAGTCCGGTCACCACCCGGCCGTACGTTCCCAGCCAGTCGAGTACACGCGGCCACTCGGTTCCGAGGACGTCTCCGGCCCAGACGAGGAGGAGGCTCCAGACGACGGCACTGAAGGTGGCACAGGCGGCCGTCGGGCCCCAGCGAAGGTCGGAGGCGCCGGCGAGCAGCCCGATCACGGCGCGCCCGCCGGCCAGAAATCGGTTCACCACGACGACGCCGTAGCCCCAGCGGCTCAGCCAGTGCTCGGCGCGGGCCACAGGGCCGCGCGGGATCCAGCGCATTCGCGCCGGGTCGTGGATCGCCTCACCCAGCTTGCGCCCGATCCAGAAGACGGTGAGGAAGCCGACCCCCCCGCCAATCGCCGAGAGCGCAACGGTCGGCCAGAACGAGAGGACGCCGAGGCCGACGAGCGAGCCGCCGAGCACGATGATGGTGTCGCCCCAGAGCGGCGGGATCAGGTTCTCACTGTAGGCGACGACGAGGATCACGGCGTAGATGCCCCCCGGAGGGAGCGACCGGATCCACTCGATGACGTCGTGGACGACCTCGCCCATCCTAGCGCTCGTCGAGCAGGCAGACGGCGTAGGCCGCTGCGCCCTCGCCGGTGCCCACGAAGCCCATCCCCTCCCCCGTCGTGGCCTTCACCGAGACGCGCCCGACGTCCACGCCGAGCGCCGACGCCAGCCGCTGGCGCATCGCCTCGACGTGCGGCCGGAGCCTCGGCTGCTGGAGCACCACCGTCGCATCCACGTTGCCGACGCGGAAGCCGGCCTCGGCCACGTGCGCCACGACGGCGTGGAGCAACCCGATGCTGTCGGCGTCCTTCCACTCGGCGTCCGTGTCGGGGAAGAGCGCGCCGATGTCGCCCTGTGCCGCGGCTCCGAGGAGCGCGTCGATAATGGCGTGCGTCAGCACGTCGGCGTCGGAGTGGCCGTCGAGACCAACTTCAGAGGGCACCGTCACGCCGCCCAGGATGAGCGGGCGCCCTGCGACGAGGCGGTGGACATCGTAGCCGTGACCGATGCGCATCTGGGAAACCGGAGGGAACGGGAGCGAGACGGGGAAACTCCGCCGGAGATGCGGCGGGCGCCACCCCAAACGATCAGGCCTCCTCGTCCCGCTCCCACGCGGGCCAGAGCGCCTCGGCGAGCCGCCAGTCGGCCGGCCGTGTGATCTTGACGGTCCGCGCGTCGCCCTCGACGATCCGCACGGGGTACCCGGCGTGCTGCAGCAACCCGACCTCGTCGGTCGCCACGAAGCCGGCGGCGTTGGCGGCGGCGCGGAGGAGCCAGTCGCGGCGAGCCGCCTGAGGCGTCTGCATCGCCCAGAGGCCTTCGCGCGGGACCGTCTCGCCGAAAAGCGGGCCCGTGCCCCCCTGGCGGAGGGTGTCGGCGACCGGGACGGCTGCCGCCGCTGCGCCATGCCGGCGGGCGGTGTCGGTGACGGATGCAATAACGGCCTGCGTCACGAACGGGCGCACCGCGTCGTGCACCAGCACGACCTCGACGCGTGCGGACAGCGCCCGCACACCGGCCGCCACCGAGGCCTGGCGCGTCGCCCCCCCCGTTACGACGGCCGCCTCGACCTCGAACTGGCGGAGCAGGTGCGTGGTCGCGTCCTCTTCCCCCGCCGGCACCGCCACGACGAGCGGGCCGACCTCAAGGTGTCGCGCGAACGCCCGCAGCGTCTGCACGAGGACCGGCGCCCCGCCCAGCAGGCGGAACTGCTTCGCGGGCGCGCCGGGCTCTGCCATCCGCGAGCCCGCCCCCCCCGCCGGGATCACCACGCCGACCGATGCCCCCTCAGCCATCGGCCCGCTGGCGACGCGCGACGCGCGCCCACGTCCAGCCGGCCATCGCTAAAGAATGAGCATGGCGTCGCCGAAGGCGAACAGCCGATACCCGTAGCGGATCGCCTCGTCGTAAGCCTCGCGCATGAAGTGGTGGCCCATGAAGGCCGAGACCGTCATGAGACCGGTCGAGCGGGGCCGGTGGAAGTTGGTCAGCAGGCGCTCGGTGACGTGAAAGGTGTAGACGGGATAAATGAACTTGTCGGTCCAGCCCTGGTCGGCCTTGAGCATCCGGTCGGCCGTGAGCGTCGACTCGACGGCACGGACGGTGCCCGTGCCGACGACGGTGACCGCACGGTCCGGGTGGCAGAGGGCACGGTTGACGCAGGCGGCAACATCCGGGCGCACCTCGTAAAACTCGGAGTCCATCCGATGCTTCGACAGGTCCTCGACCTCGACCGGTTGGAACGAGCCGAGCCCGGTGTGGAGCGTGACCGTAGTGACCTCGGCGCCGCGACCCGCCAGCGCCTCCAGAAGGCCGGGCGTGAAGTGGAGCCCGGCCGGCGGCGCCGCCACGCCGCCGCGGTGGGTCGCGAAGATGGTCTGGTAGCGCGTCCGGTCGGCCGGCTCGACCGGACGCCGGAGATACGGCGGGATCGGCATCTCGCCGATGGCGTCGAGCACCTCGTAGAGCGCCTCCGCTGAGCCCTCGAACATGAACCGGAGCGTCCGCCCCCGGCTCGTCGTGTTGTCGACGACCTCCGCCTCCAGCCCGTTGCTGAACGTGAGCTTGTTGCCAACGCGGACCTTCCGGGCGGGGTCGACGACCGCGTCCCAGAGCCGGTGCGCGCGGTTCAGCTCGCGGAGGAGGAAGACCTCGACCCTGGCCCCCGTGTTCTCCTTCGCCCCCATCAGCCGCGCTGGGAACACCTTCGTGTCGTTGGCCACGAGGACGTCCCCCTCGCCGAAGTACTCCGGCAGATCCCGAATTGTCCGGTGCTCGATCGACTCGCGCTGGCGATCGACGACCAGCAGCCGCGCTGTCTCTCGCGGCTCGGCTGGATAGCCCGCTACGAGCTCCCGCGGGACCTCGTAGTCGAAGTCACTCAACCGGAGGTTATGCTGAAGGAAAGACGGATGAGCAACCTGCATGCAAGACAGGGACCGTGCGGCAAAACTCCGGCGCTGGGGACCGGACGTGGCGCGTCAGAACGGTGTTCACCGTCCAGCCGCGGCCGAATATAGACGCGGATGGCGTCGGTGTGAAGTTCCTAACCCTTGTCAGTAGCGGAGATAGCGGCTGGTCGGATCGTGCCCTCGACCTCGCCGAACCCGACGCGCCGACCGTCCGCCACCGCCTCGCCCGAGATCACGACCCGGTCCCCATCCTCGAGAAAGCGACGGGCCTCGCCTCCAGGCAGCGAGATCGGTTCTGTGCCGCGCCACGTCAGTTCCAGAAACGAGCCATAGCTCCCCTTGTCATCGCCGCTGATGGTGCCCGACGCCATCAGATCGCCCGGCCGCGCGTTGCAGCCGTTGACCGTGTGGTGGGCGAGCTGCTGCTCCGGACTCCAGTAGAGGTGCGTCGCGTTCGAGCGCGCGACGACCTCGGGCGCCGCTCCCGCCTCGCGCATCGCCTCGGTCTCCAGCGCGACCGCCAGCGCCACGTCGAGCGCGCGCGGCTCCGACTGGCGGAGGTACTCCAGCGGCTCGGGGTTGTCGCCGGACTGCGGCTCGCCTTTCACGCGGAACGGCGCCAGCGCGGCGGTCGGCACCACCCACGGCGAGATCGACGTCGCGAAGCTCTTGCCCAGAAACGGCCCCAGCGGCACGTATTCCCACTTCTGGATGTCGCGCGCGCTCCAGTCGTTGACGAGGACGAACCCGAAGATGTGGCGCCCGGCCTCCGCGATCGGAATCGGCCGCCCCAGCTCGTTGCCGGGCCCGACGAAGAAGCCCAGCTCCAGCTCAATGTCGAGCAGCTTCGTCGGCCCGAAGACTGGCGGCGCGTCGTCGTCCGGCCGCGTCTGGCCGCTGGGCCGGACCACGTCGGTCCCGCTCACGACCACCGACGAGGCCCGCCCGTGGTAGCCGACCGGCAGGTGCAGCCAGTTGGGCATGAGCGCGTTCTCCTCCCCTCGGAACATCGTGCCGACGTTCGTCGCGTGCTGGCGCGACGAGTAGAAGTCGGTGTAGTCCCCGATCTCGGCCGGCAGGTGCATCGTCACGTCCGCCAGCGCGACGATGGCCTGCTGGCGAAGCGTCTCGGCCTCGCGAAAGGCCGGCGGCCCCTCGTTGCTCAAGAGCTCCTGGAGATGGCTCCGGATGGCGTCCCACGCGTCCGGCCCGAGCGCCATGAAGGCGTTGAGCGAGCGCCGGTTGAACACCGGCTGCCGCCCTGCCCCGGCCGGCGCGATCACGCCGTGCGCCTCCAGCACCGACAGGTCGATCACCCAGTCCCCCAGCCGAACGCCCACGCGCGGCGGCTCCTTGTCGGTCGAGAACACGCCGTAGGGGAGGTTGTCGAGGCCGAAGCCGGAGTCGTCGGCGACGTCGAGGAACGGGGTCATGGCGAGGGAGAAGAGGGCTTTGAAAACGAGAAGGGGGCGGGGGCCTCCCCCATCCTGGTACCTACAGCCTAGTACCTACAGCCAGCCGAGCGCTCGAAGGTCATCGAGCGGCTCGTCGAACGAGCACGAGCCGAAGCTGAGGGCGAACTGGGCGCGGGCGTCGGCGACCTCGGCGGCGCTGGCGGCGAGCGAGCGCCAGCGGAGGCCGTCGTCGATGGACCAGGACGTGGGGTCGGCGTCGGCGAGGATCTCGGCGAGGTCGTCGCGGCCGAGGCCGTGGAGCCGGGCGAGCGCGGCGCCGCCGAAGACGCCCAGGAACCCGTGCATCCGGGCGCCGACCGCGTCGTCGTCGTTGGGAAGCGGGTGGTGGAGGCCGGCCGTCGCCTTGAACGGCGCCCCGGCATCGCGGGCCTCGACGATCGCCGCCGCCAGCGCCTCGACACCC
>CAYPVZ010000246.1:0-3028 GCA_964414235.1 uncultured Rhodothermales bacterium
TCACCGATGGCCGCGACGACCTCGCGGTCGTGGGCCTCGCGCGTCGGCGCCTCGAACGTCTACATCCCCGTCGTCATCGCCGGCTGGGGCGGCTACGTCGGCCTCCGCGCGGCCACCGAGCCGGGCTACCTCGCCGACCTCGGGTTCACGGGCGAGCACCTCGGCCGGGCCGCCCGCGACGTCGGCTGGCTCTCGGCCGGCGCCGCGCTGGCGATGGGCGTGTACGGCGCCGCGAACGGCTCGCTCCGGCTCGACCCGTCGCTCGTCCCGCTCCTCGTGCTCTACCCGGCCTGGGGGCTCACGCAGCAGATGCTCGTCCAGGGCTACGTCACCCGCCATCTCGCCGAGGCCGGCCTGCCCGTCGGCGCCGTCGCCCCGATCACGGCCGTCACGTTCGGCTCGGTCCACGTCCCCAACTGGCCCCTCGTGGGTGCGACGACGGCGATGGGCGCAGCCTTCGCGCCCCTTTACCTCCGCGACGGGAATCTCTGGCCGCTCGGCGTAGCCCACGGCGCGCTCGGGGCCCTGTTCTACGTCTGGGTCCTCGACCGCGACCCCTGGGCCGAGATCTTCGGCGACGCCCCCGAGCCGCTGGCGGACGCCCCCGCCAGCGCGAGGTGACCGACGGAGGCCGCCCCCGCGGCCTGGCCGCCGCCCGCGGACTCCACGCACTCTGCCACGCCTCCTGGTCAGAGCCTCTGGCTGTCCCCTTCACTCGTGAGGGGGACAGACCGGCCGGGGGCTGAGGCCGACAGGCCGATCCCCGGCCGGTCGGGGGGTGAGCACCAGCGGGCGCCCCCGCGCTCTCTGTCGTAGTCTCCGGACCCGATCCGTCCGCTCACGACCGCATGGATTTCCGGCCGCTCACGCTCTTCTACTCCTACGCGCACGCCGACGAGGACCTACGCGACCGACTGGCGACGCATCTCGCCCTCCTCAAGCGGAACGGCGTGATCGCGGAGTGGCACGACCGCCAGATCGTCGTGGGCGAGGAGTGGGACGGCAAGATCCGAGGTCACCTGGAGACGGCCAACATCGTCCTCTTCCTCGTTAGCGCCGACTTCCTCGCCTCCGACTACTGCTGGGACGTCGAGGTCAAACGGGCGATGCAGCGTCACGAGGACGGCGACGCGCGCGTCATCCCCGTCGTCCTCCGCGACTGCGACTGGACCGGCGCCCCGTTCGGGAAGATCCAGGGCGCCCCGAAGAACGCCCGCCCCGTCACGAGCTGGCCGAACCAGGACGAGGCGTTCACCGACGTGGCCCGCGCCATCCGTCGTGCCGCCGAGGCGATACGCGTCCAGCCGCCTCCTCCGCTGCCGTCCAAACCCTCCCTCTGGACCCTCCCCCAGTCCACCCAGACCTTCACCGGCCGCGAGGACCGCCTCGCCGACGTCCGCGCCGCGCTGGCGGCTGGCGACCGCGTCGCCCTCACGGCCCTCGCCGGACTCGGCGGCATCGGCAAGACCCAGATTGCCCTTGAGTTCGCCCGCCGCCACCGCGACGATTACGACGTCGGCTGGTTCGTCCGCGCCGAAGATGCCGCCGTCCTCCGCAACGACCTGTCCGCCCTCGCCATCGCCCTCGGCATCGCGGCTCCCGACTCTGGACCCGACGCGACGTTCGCCGCCCTCCGCGACTGGTGGCGCACCCACGACCGCTGGCTCCTCGTCTTCGACAACGCCGAGGACCGCGACGCTGTCCGGCCCTACCTCCCGACCGAGGGGCGCGGCCACGTCCTCATCACGTCGCGGGCGCAGGGGTGGGGCGGCGTCGCGACGAAGGTCGAGGTCCACCGGCTCCCCCGCGCGGAGGCCGTCGCGCTCCTCCTTGCGCGCGCCGAGATCAAGGACCCCACGGAGGCCCAGCGCGAGGTGGCCGGCCGCGTGGCCGCTGAGCTGGGCGACCTCCCGCTCGCGCTGGAGCAGGCCGCGGCCTACGTCGACGACGCCGGGATCTCGTTCGACGACTACCTCGCCACGTACCGCGCCCGCCGCGACGCCCTCCACCGCGAGGGCCGGCTGAGCACGGACTACTCCGAGACCGTCGCGACGACGTGGAGCCTCTCGTTCGAGAAAGCCGAGGCCGAGTCGCCGGCGGCCGGCGGGCTCCTCCGCCTCTGCGCCTGCCTCGCCCCGGACAACATTCCGGCCGACCTCATCCGCCAGTGGGACGAGCCGTGGCCGGGACCGCTCGACGCGATCCGCACGGACCCGACGGCGTGGGCTGGAGCGCTGGCGGCCATCCGGCGCCACTCGCTCGTGCGCGTGGACGACGATGGGAGGCTGTCTGTCCACCGCCTCATTCAGGCTGTCACATTCGACCGGATAGACGAGAAAGAGCGAGAGTTGTGGATTACGGCCGCGCAGCGTCTCATGCGGCGCGCGATGAGCGCCGACGATCCGGAGATGGTGATCAGATTAGATGAGTTCGCCGCTCTCGTTCCTCACGCGCTCGCTGTCGCCGAAGCCGACGGAGGAGACGACCATTTCCGGTCTAATTTGTTCGACCGGGTGGCCAATGTCTCCGAACTGCGGGGGGATTACCCAGAGTCCGAGGTACTCTTCCGCCGTGCACTGACTGTTGCTGAGGCCATCTACGAGCCCGATCATCCTGTCATCGCCGTCCGCGTGAACAATCTCGGATACGTACTCCAGGCTCAGAGCGACTTCGCCGCGGCCGAGGAGGCGTACCGCCGGGCTCTCGCTATCGGTGAGGCAGCCTACGGGGCCGACCACCCTCAGGTCGCGATCTACACCAACAACCTAGGGGATGTGCTCAAGATGCGAGGTGACATCAATGCCGCCGAGGAGGCGTACCGCCGGGCCCTCGCTATCGGTGAGGCAGCCTACGGGGCCGACCACCCTCAGGTCGCGATCTACGCGAACAACCTTGGGCGCGTGCTCCTGGAACGGGGCGACCTCGATGCTGCCGAGGAGGCGTACCGCCGGGCCCTCGCTATCGGTGAGGCAACCTACGGGGCCGACCACCCTCAGGTCGCGATCTACGCGAACAACCTTGGGCACGT
>CAYPVZ010000246.1:3128-5271 GCA_964414235.1 uncultured Rhodothermales bacterium
CCTACGGGGCCGACCACCCTCAGGTCGCGATCTACGCGAACAACCTTGGGCACGTGCTCTTGGAACATAGAGACATCGATGGGGCTGAGGCCGCCTATCGCCGTGCTCTGGCGATCTTCGAGGGGGTACTCGGCCCAGACCACCCTCACGCACAAGTTGTCCGCGACAGTCTCTCCGCCCTTCGCCCCTAGCTGGCGGACGCCCCCCGCCAGCGCGAGGCCACCAGCGCTGCCAGACGGCATCGAAAGACAGGAAGCCGCCGTCGCGTGGCGGGCCTACGCCGTTGAGAGGCAGAGATACGGCGTCGAGACCCAGACCTACGGCGTCGAGACACGGACTTACGCCTTCGAGACCTCGACATACAGGTTCGAGACCTCGACATACAGGTTCGAGACCTCGACATACGCCTTCGAGAGGTAGAACTACCCCGTTGAAACCTCGACATACGGCATCGAGAGGTAGAACTACCCCGTCGAGGTCTGGACCTACGGCATCGAGACGTCGACCTACGGCTTCGAGGCGCGGATCTCCCTCTTCGCACCCCCGGCCTCGTGCTCGCCGACCGCCTCCGCCTCACACCCCTGTCATCCTGAGCGGAGGCCGTAGGCCGGAGTCGATCTCTGGTGCGACGGGATCTCGGGTCAAAGGCGAGAGCGCTGCTCGGCCTTCGCGCAGGATGACAACCGGGGCCGTGTCGGAGGCAGACACACCGCCCCGACTGGCGGAGGCCGCCCGCGGTCCTCGTCGTCCGCCAGCCATGCCGCCGCCCGCTACGCGTCGTCCGCCCGCGCGTCCTCCGAGGCGCGCTGGACGAAGGCCCGCGCCTCCGCCTCGTCCGCCGGCACGTCGCCCCAGAAGAGCGCGTCCTTGACCGCCCCGATGGCGCCCCGCTGCGGCCCCGAGAACCCCCGGATGGCCTCCTCGAACAGCGCCCCCCGCCGGACGGCCTCGGCCTGCCGCTCCAGCACGAAGGCCCACGCCGCGTCGTGCTCGTTCGGCACCTCGCCATCGAGAATGGCCTCGCGGACCCACTCCTTCAGCATCCCCACGGCCACGCCCTCGGGCAGCGCCAGCCGCCGCTTGATCTCGTCGCCTGAGACCGGCGGCTCCCAGTTGCGCATCCGGTCGCGCTCCTCGACCTCCGCGAACCGCCGCTCCACGCGGTCGAAGCCCGCGAGGTAGCGCCGCGCGCGCCGCGCGTTCTTGCTCGTCACGTCGGCCCGGACGAGCAGCATCAGGTCGTCGATGTCGTCGCCCGCGTCGAACAGCAGGCGGCGGACGGCCGAGTCGGTCACGTCCGCGTCCACGAGCGCCGCCGGGCGGTGGTGGAGCCGCACGACCGTCTGCACGAAGTCGAGTGGGTCGCCGAGCGGCAGCTTGAGCCGGCGGAAGGCCTCCGGGATGAGCGTGCGCGGCCCGACGTCCTCGTGCCCGTGGAACGTCCACCCGGTGCCCTTCTCGAACCGCTTGGTCGACGTCTTGCCGATGTCGTGGAGCAGCGCCGCCCAGCGGAGCCAGAGGTCGTAGCCGCCCGCCCGGTCGCCCACGCCGACGCCGCGCTGCAGGTAGGCCAGGTTGTCGACCACCTCCAGCGTGTGCCAGAAGTTGTCCTTGTGCGCCCGCCCGCCGACCTCCTCGACGCCCGCCAGCGCCGTGACCTCGGGCAGGATGTGCTCCAGGAGCCCCGTCCGGAAGAGCAGCCCGAGCCCGGTCGACGGCACCGGCGCGGCGAGCAGCTTGTGCAGCTCGTCCGTGACCCGCTCCATCGACACGATCTCGATCCGGTCGGCCTGCTGGCGCATCGCCTCGACGGCCTCCGGCGCCACCTCGAAGTCGAGCTGGGCCGCGAAGCGGGCCGCGCGGACCATCCGCAGCGGGTCATCCTCGAAGGTGACGGCCGGGTCGAGCGGCGTGCGCAGGACGCGCGCCTCCAGGTCCGCCAGCCCGTCGTAGGCGTCCACGACCTCGCCGAACGCGTCGGCGTTGAGCGACGCCGCGAGGGCGTTGACGGTGAAGTCGCGCCGGGCGAGGTCGTCCGCCAGCGTCCCGTCCTCGACGATGGGCTTGCGGCTGTCGCGCCGGTAGCTCTCGCGCCGCGCGCCCACGAACTCGACGACGAGCCGGTCGGGCTCGTCGCGGCCGG
>CAYPVZ010000247.1:0-2298 GCA_964414235.1 uncultured Rhodothermales bacterium
TGAACGTGTCCGCGCCCGCCAGGAGGTAGAGCACCGCCATCCGGACCGCGACGCCGTTCGTCACCTGGTTCAGGATCACCGACCGGTCCGAGTCGACGACCTCGCCCGCCAGTTCGACGCCGATGTTGACCGGGCCGGGGTGCATCACCCACAGGTCCGGGTTGGCCTCCAGGTGCTCCGGGCGGATGCCGTACATCGTGTGGTACTCCCGCAGCGACGGCGTCAGCCCGATCTCGTCCGTCTGCCGTTCGAGCTGGATGCGGAGCGCCATCGCCACGTCGCACCCGTCGAGCGCCTCGTCGAGCCGGTCGGTGACGATCACGTCGCGGCCGTCGAGGGCCGTCTCGATCTCGGCCGGCATCATCGTGCGCGGGCCGCAGAGCGTGACGCGCGCGCCCAGCGCCGTGAGCCCGTAGACGTTCGAGCGCGCGACCCGGCTGTGCGCGATGTCACCGAGGATCGTCACGTTGACGCCCGAGAAGTCGAACCCGCCGAGGGCGCGGCCGGGCACGTCGAGCGTCGAGATCGTGAGCGCATCCAGCAGCCCCTGCGTCGGGTGCTCGTGCTGCCCGTCGCCCGCGTTCACCACGACGCCGTCGATGCACCGCGTCAGGAAGTGCGCCGCGCCGGCCGAGCGGTGCCGGATGACGGCGAGGTCCACCTTCATCGCCTCGATGTTGCGCGCCGTGTCCTTGAGCGTCTCTCCCTTCGACACGCTCGACCCGCTGGCGGAGAAGTTCATCACGTCCGCCGAGAGCCGCTTCTCGGCCAGCTCGAACGAGAGCCGCGTGCGCGTCGAGTTCTCGAAGAACAGGTTGCAGCACGTCACGCCCCGCAGGCTCGGCACCCGCTTGATCGGCCGGTCGAGGACGTCGCGGAACGCCTGCGCGGTCCGGAGAAGGAGCCGGATCTCGTCGGCGTCGAAGTCCGCCAGTCCCAGGAGGTGGCGGTGGCGGAGGGTGTCGGCGGGCTGCAACTCGCTCACAGGTTCAGGGCTTCTCGACGAGCCAGACGCCGTCCTCGCCGACCTCCTCCGCCAGCCGCACGCGCACCAGCTCGCCCGGCGCCGTCGGCACGTGGCGGCCCACGTAGTCCGGCGCCACGGGAAGCTCGCGCAGGCCGCGGTCGACGAACGCCAGCAGGCGGACGCTCGCGGGGCGGCCCATGTCGACCAGCGCGTCCAGCGCCGCGCGCGTCGTGCGCCCGGTGTAGACCACGTCGTCGATGAGAACCAGCCGGCGGCCGTCGAGGCGGAACGGGATGTCGGTCGGCTGAACGACCGGCGTCGGGCGGCCCGTCCCGAGCCCGACGTCGTCGCGGTAGAACGTGGCGTCGAGCACGCCGAACGGCAGGCGCACGCCCTCGATGCCCTCGATCCGGTCGCGCAGCCGCCGCGCCAGGTGCACGCCCCGCGTCTGCATCCCCACGAGCGCCAGACGGTCCGCCGGCGCCGCCTCGTCGTCGAGCTCCTCGACGACCTGCCGGGCCAGACGGTCGAGCGTCCGGGCCATGTCGGCGGCATCCATCAGGTGGGCCTTGACGCGGTCGGGCGGGGGCATGCCCCAAGCTACCGCCGCTCCCCGCTGGCGGCACGCGCCGCCAGCGGCTCAGGCGTCGAGTGCGGCGAGCCAGCCGCGCACCAGAGCGGCCATCGGATGGTCTCCGAGCCCCAGGCTCACCGCGATCCGTTCGGTTTCCGTCCACGCGTCCCGAGCGGCATCCCATTTTTCCAGGGCCTTCTCCAGCTTGCCGATCTCCGTCAGCACCTGCATGCGTCCGTACGGGCTGCCCAAGGCCTCAAAGGCGGCGAGGGCTTCCTCATAGCGTTCGCGTGCCGGCCCGTACTCGCCGAGCATCCGGTGGACGTCGCCCAGGCGCTGCGTGCAGTTGGCCGCGCCGAGCGGCTCGCCGATCTGTCGGAAGTCGGTGAGGGCTTGCGCGTAGCGCTCGCGTGCCGGTTCGTGCTCGCCGAGCATCCGGTGCACGTCGCCCAGGCTCTGCGTGCAGTTGGCCGCGCCGAGCGGGTCGCCGATCTGTCGGAAGTCGGTGAGGGCCTGCTCGAATCGTTCGCGTGCCGGCCCGTACTCGCCGAGCATCCGGTGGACGTGGCCCAGGCTCTTCGTGCAGTTGGCCGCGCCGAGCGGGTCGCCGATCTGTCGGAAGTCGGTGAGGGCCTGCTCGAATCGTTCGCGTGCCGGCCCGTACTCGCCGAGCATCCGGTGGACGTGGCCCAGGCTCTTCGTGCAGTTGGCCGCGCCGAGCGGGTCGCCGATCTGTCGGAAGTCGGTGAGGGCCTGC
>CAYPVZ010000247.1:2398-5270 GCA_964414235.1 uncultured Rhodothermales bacterium
GCAGTTGGCCGCGCCGAGCGGGTCGCCGATCTGTCGGAAGTCGGTGAGGGCCTGCGCGTAGCGCTCGCGTGCCGGTTCGTACTCGCCGAGGGCCATGTGGACGTCGCCCAGGCTCTGCGTGCAGGTGGCCGCGCCGAGCGGGTCGCCGATCTGTCGGAAGTCGGTGAGGGCCTGCTCGAATCGTTCGCGTGCCGGCCCGTACTCGCCGAGCAACCGGTGGACGTCGCCCAAGCTCCGCGTGCAGTTGGCCGCGCCGAGCGGCTCGCCGATCTGTTGGTATGCGGCTCGTCCCGCGTCGAGCCGCGCCGCCGCTCCGGGGGGGCGAATGAATCCGAGCCACCGTCGCAGGGCTCCGATCAACGCGGCGATCCCCTCGGCGTCGAGGCGGTCGAGGACCGCATCGAACGTCGGAATCTCGGTGGCGATGAGATCGCGCACGGTCCCATCGTCCGTCACGAACTTCTCGTCGGCGTCGCGGGCCAGCGCGAGGAGGTACGTATCCAGCCGCTCCCGCAATGCGGGCAGACGCTCCACAGCCCGTTTTGCCGCGAACGCCCGGACCGGCACCCGCATCTCGTAGCGACCCGCGCCGGTCCGGCGGACGAGGCTGCGACGCTTGAGCAGAAGCGCCGCGTCCGCACCGCCGTCGCCCATCACGGCCCGGATCAGGCTGTCGTCGGCGCCCGCCGGGAGGTCGGCGAAGAGAGAGAACAGCGCGCGTGCGTCCTCGTGGTCGTCCAGCGCCGCGTACGAGATCGCGATGGACCGGTCGAGGCTCTCTTTCCGACCCGGGTTCGTACTGCGGTCGAAGGCGAGGGGGCCCCGCTCGTGCCACCGCTGGAGCACCTCGGCGAGGGGCAGGTCGCCGAGCAGGGCGGCGGCGAGCGTGATCGCGAGCGGAATGCCATCCAGCTCGGCCAGCAACGCGTCCATGCGGCCCTCGTCCCCCTCGCCCATCGTGTACCCGGCGTCCTCCGCCAGCGTGGCGAACAGAGCCCGCGCGTCCGTTTCCTCCAGCCGGTCGAGGCCGAGCTCTCGGAGGCGAGCGTCCGGAATCGCGCTCCGGCTGGTGACGAGGAGGCGCGCGTCGGCCGCCACCGTGCAGAGCTCCCGGAGCAGCGCGCGCACCCCGGGCCGCTCCTCCGTCACCGCGTAGGCCTGTTCCACGTCGTCGAGGATGTAGAGCCGGGAAGGGACCAGCGAGCGCCCCAACTCCTCACCGCTCTGGGGCGGCGGATGGAAGCCCCAGGCCGTCCCCAGTGCCGTGAGAATCCCGTCGGTGCTCTCGGCCGCCTCCAGGTTCGCGTACCACACGCCCTCCGAGGCCCAGGCCGGCGCCTCGGCCTCGACCCGCTGCGCGAGCGCCCGCGATACCTCGGTCTTGCCCATCCCTCCGAGGCCCGTCAGGTTCACGTGCTTCCGCCCCCCCAGGAGCGCCATCAGGTCGTCCAATACGCTCTCACGTCCCCGGAACGCCCAGATCGGGTCCGGCGCCTCGGTCTGCCTCGCCATTGTCTCGGAGGCGGTCTCGATCCGGAGCCGCGCCACCTCCTGAATCTCCGCCTTGATCTCCTCGCCGACGCGGACCACCGCCTCCTTTACCTGACCGATCCCCCGCCGCGTCTCCTCGTGCTCGGCCGTCACATGGGCCGCCAGCGCGGCCACGAGCGGCTCCACCTCGGCCCGGACCGCCGCTGGCAGCGCGGCCTGGAACGATGCCTGTGCCTTCTCCAACGCCTCCGCCAGCGCGCCCGCGCCCGACTGGCGGACGAGCGCGAGCGTCTCGCCCAGCAGGAGCAGCACCAGCTTGGCATAGGCCGGGTTCGCGCCGCCGTCCGCCACGAGCCCGTTGCGAAGCGCCGCCGGGAACTGCACCGCCAGCGCCGCGACCGCCGCGTCCCGGCCCGCCTCGGTCAGGCGGTGCTTGTCGCCTCCCCACGCCTTCGCACCCTTGGCCTCCCGGACCAGCGCGCTCACGACATCTCGCCAGCCCTCCCCATCGAGCGGGTTCTCCGGCCCGGCCGCCGCCGTCTGGGCGAACAGGTCCGTCAGGAGCGTCGGCGCGTCCTCCACGGCCAGTCGGTTGCGTCCGGCGATGAAGCGCAGCGCGTTGCCGTCTTTCTCGTCCTCCACGCTCTCGGCCGTCAGCGCCAGCACGTCGGCCACGGCCTGCCGGATGGCGGCCTCCAGGTGGTGGTTCTTATGGACGTCGGCGAGGTCGCGCGCCGACCCCAGTCGCTTCTGGATGGACTCGGCGAGCGCCCCCTGGCCGAGGTCGCTCGCATACTCCAGCCCCTTCACGAGCACGGCGCCTGTCGTGAACACGCCGCCCGTCGTCATCACGTCCGCGGCGATGGCGCCCACCGTGCCGAGGGCGGTCCCCGCGATCAGCGTCGCCTTCCCTGCGTCGATCGAAGCCATGCGTTTCCGGTACCCGTTGGCACCGCAGTCTACCCATCCCGAGCCTTCCGATTCTGCTCCTTCCCTCCGGTCATCGCTCCCCGTGTCTCCCCCTGTCCGTCACCTGTCAGACGGCGGAAGCACCTGAGACGGCCCGTCAGGCCCCGCCCCCATCCTTCTGGACGCTGCAACGGTCGTTCTGGACGCTGCGACGGTCGTTCTGGACGCTGCGACGGTCGTTCTGGGCGCTGCGAGCATCGTTCTGGGCGCTGCGCGCATCGTTCTGGGCGCTGCGCGCATCGTCCTGGGCCCTGCACGCATCGTCCTGGAGCCCGCACGCCCTGCTCTGGCGACGGCGAGCGTCGGTCTGGCGGCGGCCCCGCTCCTCCGGCCCGCCCCCGACCTCGCTCAGGGCGAGGGCGGGGGACCGCCAGCGCGGGGCCACAGCACCGTGCCCGACATCAGTCCGCCA
>CAYPVZ010000248.1:0-5255 GCA_964414235.1 uncultured Rhodothermales bacterium
TGTCGTCCCCCGCCCGCCCGCGGCCGCCAGCGAGCGACGCCCCCGCCGTCCCCTCCCCCGACGCCCTGCCCGGCGTCCGGCTCCGCGACGGGTTCGCGCTGCGGGAGGGCCAGCGGACGTTCCTGGCGCGCTGGGCCGAGGCCCTGGAGCGGAATGAGCGGAACGCGCTCGGCGTCTTCGTCCCGGGCTATGGCAAGACCATCACGGCCCTCGCCAGCTACGTCGTCGCCAAGGCCCTCGGCGTCGCCGACCGGCTCGTCGTGTTCGTCCCGCGCGGCAACCTCCGCGACCAGTACGCCGACGCCGACGAGCTGGCGCAGGTCTTCCACTGGCTCGGCGCCGAGGCCGTCTCGTTCTGCTCCGCCGACTCAGACCGGGTCTTCCTCAAGAACCTCGACACCGAGGTCGTGGTCACGACCTACCAGTACGCCTCCGGCGAGCGCGGCAACGAGGCCCTCGTCGAGTACTGCCGCCGCGCGAAGGCCCTCTTCGTGTTCGACGAGGTCCACCACCTCGCCAACGACGGGACCTGGGCGCGCGCCATCGAGAAGTTCCCTCACGCCGCCAGCGTGGCCCTCTCCGGCACCCCGCTCCGCAGCGACAACAAGACGCTCTTCGGCGTCCCCTTCACCGAGGACGCCGAGGGCTTCCAGTACTACGAGGCGCTCCACGAGGTCGGCATGCGCGAGGCGCACGCCGAGGGCGGCATCCTCAAGCGCGTCGACGCCCACGTCGTGGACTACGCCGTGCGCATGGTGCGGACCGACACGGGCGAGGAGGTCGAGGTCTCGCTGGCGGCCCTCCGCGACGACCCCGAGGCCTCCCGCGACGTCGACGCCTACCTCGCGCGGCGCAAGCTCCGCTTCCACGAGGTCTACCTCGAAACCCTGCTCGCGCCGGCCTTCGAGCGGTTCGCCCAGAAGCGCGGCCAGCTGGCACGCCTCATGGCCCGCTCCGGCAGCTTCACCGGCTACCGCGACCACCAGATGCTCATCATCGGCATGAGCAACGGGCACGCCGCCGCCATCCTCGACTTCGTCCGCCGCCGCTTTCCTGACGTCACCTCGGCGCGGATCGGCCAGGACGTGCCGGCCGGCGAACGCCAGCAACTCCTCGACGCCTACCGCGCGGGCCAGATCGACGTCATGGTCCAGGTCGACATGATCGGCGAGGGCACCGACATCAAGCCGATCTCGGTCCTCGTCAAGGCCGACCTCGTCCGCGCCGTCGGCAAGACGATGCAGCAGGTGTTCCGGGGCATGCGCTACGTGCCCCAGTGGCCCGAGGAGGCCAACCGCTGCGACCTCTACGCGGCCGAGGACTCGGGCGTGGCCGAGACGCTCCGCTGGATCGCGGCCGAAGAAAAGCTGGGCATCAAGACGTTCAAGGGCGGGACCGGCGGCGGCGAGGGGCCGACCTCCGAACAAACCGAGCACAGCGTCTGGGAGCTCAAGTCGGTCCGCCAGGGCAACGCCAAGACGCTCTCGCTGGAGCAGATGCCCGGCTACCGGTCCTCGACCGACTTCCACCGGGAGATTCCGAGCGAGGCCGCCCGCCCGGTCGCCCTCGACGTGGCCGCGCGCGAGCGCGAGCTCCGCCAGGCGTGCGCCGAGTTGGCGAAAGAGCTGAGCTTCGCCGCCGACGTGTCGGTCCGCGAGGTCCACGCCGCCTGGAAGCGCCAGCTCCGCGGCCAGGCCCAGGCCGACGCCAGCCTCGTGGAGCTCGACAAGAAGCGGACGTGGCTGGAGCGGTCGCTCCGCGCGGGCCGCCTCGTCTAGCTCCCTCCGCCTCGGGCCCCCGGGGGGGACAGATGCGGCTCATCCGCGCAAGGCTGGGGGTGTAAACGATGTTGCCGGTCTACTCTGTAAAGGAACTCCCCGGCTCGTTCACGAGCGATACGCTATGAATAGGATCACAAAAAAACCAATTATTCGCAACTAAGCTCATCACAACACCTCATGTTTCGGCGGATTACTCCTCTCCAACTTGGAGATCAGCCCAAGCGTCTAGCACTTCAGCCGTAATATTCAAGTTGGGGCCACCCTCGATGACGAACCGGTAGGGGGGACGCAGGCTGTCGGGGTAGTCGTCCCACCGCACGCTCCGGTACCGCGTCCCAATCCACCGCGCCCGGCGCTTCACGCCCCAGGAGGAGTCCGGCCCGAGCTCGGCTAGCTCCCTCACCATGTCCACGGCGAGGGCGAGCGACCAGGCGAACGCGCCGAGTCCGATCTCCGGGGCACCCGCCCTCTTGCGCGGGACGTGACCGAGCAGCGGGTGGTCGCGGTTGAGGATGAGCTGGGTGCTGATGATGCCGAACGCGCCGGTCAGCTCACCGTCGAACGGGGCCGACGGCACGTAGCGGAGCTCCCCCAGGACGGAGGAGTCAGTCGCGACCTCGTCCTCCCACGTCGCCTCCGTCGGCCGCAGCACGAGCCCCCCGTCCAGGCGCACCCGGCTGACCGCCAGGACGAGGCGGTGGACCGCCGACAGCACCGACCCCTGCTCCTTCCACTCCTCCAGCCCCTCCCAGCCGATCTCGGAGCCCCCCTCCAGCGAGTACCGGACGGCAGGCCTTTCTCCGCGCTCTCCCTCCGCCTCTGTTGCGCGGACGTCGCCGAGGGACCGGAGCGGGACGAACGTGAGGTCGCCGCCCGGCCCCGTCACCGGGATCTGGAGGTGCTCCCAAACAGCAGCGAGCCTGACGTAGGACCACCAGAGGTTGTGGACCGTCGCGAGCACCCAGAGTGTCTCGGGCGGCACAAGGTCCGGCCCCCTTGCCATGAGCCGCTCGAACAGCCGGCCGTGCGCGAGGTGCGAGAACGCGACGAGCCGGTCCCAACCGGGAGGGGGTCGGAGCCCGTGGTCCTCGGGCGGGTGCCGGGCGGGCGTGAGCGGGGCCTTCAGCGTGCCCCGGACATCCATTGTGAAGGACGGCGCGCCCGAACGGACGGGGCCGTAATGCACCGCGAACGGGAAGAACCGCTGGCCCTTCCTCCGACCCGGGTGCCCGCTCACGAAGATCCCGTCGAAGGCTACCCGCCCCCGTTCGTTCCAGATCCCGAGCGCGCGGGCTTGCTCGCTGCCAGCGATGAGCCGTGGCCGACGGCGACCGTGGTCCTCACCGATCTCGTACCGCGCCGAGCCGTTGTCGAGCGTGACGCGGCCCACGTCATCCACCAAGACCGACAGGCGCGCCGCCCCCCCGAGGCGGCCGTCTAGCTCGGCGAACGGCTGCTCCAGCGTCTCCACGCCTTCGGCCCCCGACGCCTCCTCTACCGTCTCGAACACGGCCGGCTCCGTCCCGACGGAGATCTGGCTCTCGATCCCCGGCACCGTGCACACGGCCTCGACGGGGTACTCCGTCGCAAGGGCGACGCCCTCCACGGTGTCCACGAGCCGGACCCGGTCCTCGTGCTCGTCGAAGAACTCCGGCAGCCGTCGGCCGACGACCTCCACGGTCGTCCCGGCCGCGAGGTCCGATGGGCCGGGGCGGATGGCGATGATCCCGCCGAGCCCGTTGACCTCAATCTCCAGCGGGTCTCCCAAGCCCCCGCCCGGCCCGTGGTCCCGCCGCGTGAGCACCCGGATCTCGTCGCCTAGCATGAAACACGACATGAACCCGATCCCGAACTGGGCGCACGGGTCGAAGTCGGCCCCCGCCGCCCGGAGCCCCTGCCGCACCCGCTCGAACTCGGCCGACCGGTAGTAGCTCCGGCCCACGCGCGTCAAGAACTGGGTCACGACTTCCTCGTCCATTCCGACCCCGTTGTCCACGCACCGGACGACCTCGCGCCCGACGTCGTCCACCTCGTGCTCCAGCCGGACCGCGCCGGCGGTCCAGTCCGCACCCGGCTCCGCCCGGAACAGCGCGTGTCGCAGGCGGACCGCGTCGAGCCCGTTCTGGAGGAGCTCCCGGACGCACAGCGACGCCCGCCCGTACAGCCGGTCCGTCATCAGGAGCCGGACCACCTCGTCCCGCGAGAGCGAGAACTCGAGGTCGTGGTAGATGTAGGCCCCGTTCTTCGGGCCGATCCTCGACCGGTCCGTCACCGTCGGGAGGTCGAGCGACCGCGCCGCACCGGACGGGAACGACCGGACGAGTGTGTGGCATGCCGAGAGCTCCTGGTCGATCCAGTCCATGTACAGCCGGACCGCCCGCTCGTACGCCGGGTGCTCGCACCGGGCCGTGAACCGCACGGCCGACGGCCCGATCACCCACCCCTCCACGCTCCGGTGCTTCTCCCACTCGGTCAGGCTGACCGGGCTCGCGAAGTGGATCGACCGGTACAGCGCGTCCGGCGTTCGGTCCCGGTCGAAGTCGAGGACATCGGCCAGACGGAGGACGACGCCCAGGAACGGCACGTTGACGACGTACGGCCCCACCGACTCGTCCACGGCGAACCCCGATGTCCCCACGAGGTCGTGGGCCGGCCGGACGTGCGAGGCGCAGAGCGCGGCGACGAGGTCGACCACGTTCCGGCCCGCCACGACCCACCGGGCGTCCTCCCCATACCGCTCGGCTACGTACCGCGCCGACCGCTCCCCGTGCGTCCGCCGCACGTAGTCCGTCAGCATCGCCGCGCTCAGCTCAGCCTCCACGCGCGAAAGCCGCGCGCGGTCGGCGTCCGTCGTCGTCGGGTCCCGGAGCGCCGCCTCAGTCTCAGTCACGTTCGGGTGGTCCGCGCGCCACCCCTCCCGGAAGGTGACGAAGTCGGGGTCGGACTGGAGCGCCTCGCGCTCGTCGGGCTCCAGGACCATCCCCTGGTCGTGGAAGAACGCGGCCAGGATGAGGAGGGCGGTCTCGACCGGGTTGAGCCCGTCCACGCCCGAGGGCGAGAGAACCCGCGCCATCAGTTCCGTCACGCGGAGGAGATGGGCCTGGTCGTGGAGCGTGTACTCGGGGTGAAGCCCAAAAAACGCCTTCATCCGCTCCGCAGCCTCCGTGCACGACGCTTCGACGTGGACGGCAAGTTGGGCGGCGATCGCGTCGTGCGGGGTTGCTCGGAAACCGCTATGGAGATGGTTCCAAAGAGTCGTATCCCGGATAGAGCTGAGAGACAGAACGCTCATAACGGATAAGTAAGAAGTCTCTACCGTGTCATGACTTCTGAAGCACGGGTCATCGGCGCGGGTTATTCGTGGAATACCAAGATCGTACTAAATAGGGATGGAAGCCGCCAATCACCGCTTGTTAAGCGGCGGCATAACGAATGGAGTTCAGCGGCGCGCTCCCTGCCGCGGTCTCTGCGCGG
>CAYPVZ010000249.1:0-5253 GCA_964414235.1 uncultured Rhodothermales bacterium
GCGGACGACGGTGAGGCGCCGCACCGAGCGGTGCGGCTGGCCGGACGTCTCGGCCACCATGACGAGCGCGTACGAGCCCGGCGCGAGCGCCCGCGCGTCGATCGCCACGTCGTGGTAGCCGGCCGCCAGTGGGCCGTCGGCGATCCGGGCGATCTCGCGGCCGAGCACGTCGTAGACGACGAGCGAGACGCGGGCCGCCTCGGGCAGCGCAAACCGGACCGTCGCGCGGTCGCGGACCGGGTTCGGCGCGCTGTGGACGATCTCGAAAACCGTCGGCAGCCCATCCGTTCCGTCCGTACCCGTCGCCTGGCGGGCCGTGAGCGTGCGCCCGTCGAAGACGAGCGGCAGCGCGGGGGTACCCCGCATCGCCGACGCCTCGAAGTCGGTCGACTCGGCGGCCTCGGAGGCCGGACGGACGCCGTCGCCCGTGACCTCCAGCGCGGCCTCCTCGCCGGCCCGGACGAGCCGGAGCCGGACCGCCTCGCCGCTGTCGCCGAACCCGTGGACGGTCAGGAACGCGAGGTGCTCGCCGTGCTCAGGGTCGTAGACCAGCGACGTGGCGCCTCGGACCTGCGGGTCGTCGGCCTCGTCGGAGACGGCGAGCAGCTCGAAGGCGGGCGTGTCGGAAGCCTCTGAGCCGTCCTCGGGCATCGGCAGGCCCGGCACGGCGACGACCAGGCTCATGGCATGCTCGTAGGCCCCGGCCGTCACGCGCGCGGCGAGCAGCGGCGCCGACGTGTGCGCGGCGCACGAGCCGTTCACGGCCGGCTGGCGGTTCGTCGGGTAGTAGAGCGTGCCGCCCTCCTGCGCGCGCAGGAGGTAGCCGCCGCCCGGCGCCAGTTCGGTCAACGAGCCGTACCACCCGGCCGACGGGTCGAAGATGGCGAACGCGTCGCGCGAGCGGATCACGTCGCCGGCCGAGGCCGCGGGCGTGAGTCCCGCCAGCGCCTCGTTCACCGGGACCGAACAGCCCGGGAGATACCCGAGGAAGTTCCAGCCCGGGATGAGCTCGATCGCCGTAGCAGGGTCGACCAGCGGGGAGCCCGCCGGGCGCGTCAGCTCGGCCTGCCGTGCGAGGTGGGCCTGGTAGGACCGCCCCGGGCGAATCTCCGTCAGGTCACCGATCCACGTGCCGTAGGCGGCGTCGTAGGCTGCCGTTGCCACGTCGCCCGTCGAGAGCGGACCCCGGACGAGGTCGCCGTCGGAGGCGCTGGCGGCGGCCAGCACACTCGTCAGTGCCGCGTCCGTCGGAACGTACGGGAGCGAGAACCAGGTCCAGCCGGCCTCCAGCACGAGCGACCCCGGCACGGGCGCCGGCTCGACGCCGTAGACCACGGCCGGCGCCGCGACCGTCCCGACCGTCTGGCCGGCCTCGAAGCTGACGTCCGGCCCGGCCTCGGCGTAGCGCACGCAGGCCTCACCGTCCCACACCTCGAACCGGAGGAGCTCGCCACGTTCACGGTTGCCGTAGGCCGTCATGGCGGCTCGGCCCTCGGCGTCGACCTCGGCCACGCCGCGCAGCGTCGAGCCGGAGAAGGCGGCCAGACGGCCCCGGGTCATCGTGGCGTAGTCCGTCGCTCGGTCGAGACCCGTCGCGCGCGGATCGCCCGAGGAGGGCACCCGCCCGCGCAGCACGAGCTGCATGGCGTGATCGAAGGTCGAGGCATCGAGCGCCCAGGCCGGGGCCTGGCAGCCGACGGCGACCTCGACCGCCAGCCGGGCGTGCGAGCCGGTGAGCGGCGCGCCGTCCGCGCCGAGCGCGGCGACGCGGAGCGTGTCACGGTGGCGGCCGATGGCGAGCGTCGGGTCCACGTCGAACGTGAACGGCAGCTCACCCCCGCCCGGAAGCCGGCCGGTGATCCGGCCCGTCTCGGCGTCACGCTCCAGCCCGGCCGTCACGCGCGGCGTGAGCCACGGGGGCGCCTCCAGCAGCGCGACGGTGTGGGCCGTCTCGGACGTGTTGGCGAGACGAGCGGTGACCGTCCCCGCCTCACCGCGCGCGAGATCCGCGAGGGCGTTGGTCGGACCGAAACGGAGCGCGCTGCGACGCACGACGAAGCGCCACGCGACCTCCTGGCGGAGTTCGTCGCCAGCGGCGTCGGCGAGCGGGTTGCCGGCGCGGTCGCGGAGGCCGCCGAGCACGCGGGCGCCCTCGGCATCGACGAGGCTCCGAACCGGCGCGGCGACGAAGGCCTCGACGGTCTCACCCTCGTGGGCGTCCCAGAAGCCCTCGTCCTTCGGCACGAGCACGACCTCCGAGCCCTGGCACACGGCGTCCGACGGGACCACTGTGCCGTCGGCTGTGCGGAGGCCGAGGGCACGGTAGTCGCCGTCGAGCGCCGTCGAGGCCGAGGCGCAGTCGACCGGCTCGGTGAACCGGACGGCCACGTCCTCGCCGAGCGCCAGCGCGCCGTCGGCCGGCTGGGGCGTGCCGAGCACCTGCGGCAGGACGAGGTCGACGCGGCCGTCGGCCATCTCCGAGACGTTGCGCGCGAACGAGCCGTCGTCCAGCTTGCAGCCGGTGAACGCGCGGACCTGGTAGGCGCCCTCGGCGGGCGGCGTCCACGTCAGGGCGTACTCCGACGGCGCGAGCGCGCTCGACGACTGGCGGATGAGCGTCCACGGCCCGCTGGTGCCGTCGTTGAGCAGGCGGTACTCGAAGCCGACGACCTCGTCGTCCGTCCCGTCGAGTTCGTAGCCGTCGGCGATCAGTTGGACCGTGGCCGGGTCGGAGTCGGCGTTGACGGCCCAGCCCGCCTCGGGGCGAAGCAGCGAGACCGGGCTGCACGGCGGCGTGAAGCGGACCGTGAACCACGCCGTGTCGGCACGCGCCTCGTCGGCCTCGGGCAGGAACACGAGCCCGACGTTCTCGAACTCGTACGCCCCCGAGGCGGGCCTCCTCACCTCGACGTCTGCCGCCAGCGACTGCGACGCGTCGATGGTGTAGCTGTGCTGGAGGTTCGCGCCGAGCGACGTGCCACCCAGCGTCATGAGCAGCCCGTGCGGGTTCAGCTCGCCCGGCGCGCGGACGACGTACGTCCGCGTCTCGGCGCTCTCGCTGAGGTTCGAGAGGACGAGTTGGAGCGTGGCCGAGCCGTCGGCCGGGACGCCGGTCACGACGGGCGGCTGGGCCTGGATCTGCGGATTGTCGCGCGCCTGCGTCCCCTCCTCCCAGGGGCTCGATGAGCGGCCGGACCGGAGGCGGAACGCGTGGGTCCGGTAGAACGGGTCACGCCCGACATCCACCGAGAACGAGTCTCCGGCGTCGTCGTCCGCGAGGACGTAGCCCATCGCGATGCTCGAGCTCTCCGTGGTCTCCTCCTCCGAGGCGTACTCGTAGGCGTACTCGAACCCGGCTGCGATCGTGCTCTCGACCCCGAACACCGTTCCCTCCCATCCGGCCTTGCCCTCGGAGTTGATGTAGAACGTCACCCCCACGAAGTCCTTCGTCCGGGTCGTGTCGTAGGCGACGGTCTGGCTGAAGCTGGTGCCGCCGCTGAAGGACCGGTTCTCGAACTCCCGGCCGGAGGCGAACGCGGCCGACTCCAGCGAGTCCGCCCGCGAGAGAAGCCCTTCCCAGATGTCCGCCGCGCGCTCCAGTCTCAGGCTCCGCTCTTCGAGCACCGTCTCTCGCCGGATGAACGGGATGCCGCCGATGGAGCCCATCACCTCCCGGACCACAGGCTCCTCGTAGTCGATGTCCGCCGTCGTGATCTGGGCGAGTGAGTCGAGCGCCGGGATGAGCGTGTCGCGGATGTGCGAGGCCGTGTAGAGGTAGGTCGTCGCGAACGGGTCGGTCTCGTCGATGTCCGTGGCGATGGTCTCGCCGAAGGTCAGCGCGCAGGCGGCCTCCGAGACCGCGATGGTGTCGGCCTTGGCGAACAGGAGGTTCAGGGCCGTTCCGAGGTAGACGTCCTCGCCCTGCTCCCCCTCCGGTGTCTGGATCGCCTCCGACGTGGTGGTGCAGATCTCCCAGTTGTTCTCGCCGTCCCACTGGCGGGTGCCGCCGGTGATGGTCCGGTTCTCGAACACGAGCGAGTACGCGACCTCCTCGGAGACCACCAGCCCGATGGACTTCTTGAAGCCCAGCTTGAGTTCGAGGTCCGTGCCCCCGCCGCCGCCCATCGTGTACATCTCCGACACGCGGGTGCAGGCCGTCCGCCCCTCTTCGAAGTAGGAGTAGGAGCCGTCGCCCGGCGGGTCGTGGAGCGTGAGCAGCGGGATCGGCGACGTCGTGGCCGACAAGAACTCGCCGGCCCGCTCGCGGTAGCCCTCGACGACGGCCCAGGCCGTCTGCGTGGTCGTGCCGCGGCCCGGAACCGTCACCGAAGCGGTCAGCGACTTCTGGTACGACCGGTCCACGCCGTCGACGACGGCACCCGCCGCGATCTGTGGCGAGCGCCCGTACGTCCGGTAGCGAACGACGCCGCTGGCGTTCGTCGTGTCGACGACGGCCGCGTCGGCCGCGTCGGCGAACCCGTCGAAGATCTGGACCTCGGCGCCTTCGAGCGCGCACACGTCGGTCGGGCCGTAGCGCTCCTGCGCCCGGATGGTGAGGCTGACGGACTCGTACTCGCCGAGGACCGGCACGTTGGGGATCCGGCGGCTCCCAGCCGTGAGCCCGGTCGAGCAGCTGGCGGCCGGTGTCGGCAGGCCCTCGATGACGACCTCGATGGGCGCGTGATAGATGAAGTCGAGCGTGGTGTCGGCTCGCGTGAGGTCCACCCGCTGCGTGCCGAGCGCGTCGTAGTACCGGAGCACGTCCGCCAGCGACAGCGTCGTGTTCGCCGGCAGTTCCACGCCGACCACGTCGACGAGATACTCCTGAGGCGGCACGTCGAGCCGGAAGCCCGGCTCGGCCACGACCGTCTGGTCGAAGCACCCGTCCTCGGTGTGAACGCGGAGCGTGACCCGCCCGACCGACTTGTTGCAGCTGCCGCCAGCGAAGCCTGAGAGGACGCGCGTCGTGGTGACGGCCGCATTGAGATCGGCGAGGTCCTGCGTTGCGGCGAGAGTGAGCGCGTCGGGCTCGAAGGCGAACTCGGCGCCCTCCCGCGAGAAGCTGATCCGCCGCGTCTGCGTACCGACCGTCGGGTCGACGGAGACGCTGTAGGTCCCGTCGGCGCGCGTGTAGGCCCGGAAGTTGCCGTCGACGAAGACGCCGACCGAGTCAGCCGAGCAGGCGCCGGTGCCCTCGCCCAGCGTGACGCGGCCGGCGAAGGTGAACGCCGACACGTCGGTGAAGTCGACCTG
>CAYPVZ010000250.1:0-2061 GCA_964414235.1 uncultured Rhodothermales bacterium
CTGCCGGAGCGCTTCGCCGTCGACCTGCCGAAGGCCGAGGACCTCCGCTACGGCGAGAACCCGCACCAGCGCGCCGCGCTCTACGCCGACGGCGCCCCGCGCTACGACGTCCTCCACGGCAAGGCGCTGTCGTTCAACAACCTGCTGGACCTGACGGCCGCGCTCGACCTCGTCGCCGAGTTCGCCGACGCGCCGCCGACCGTCGCCATCCTGAAGCACACCAACCCGTGCGGCGTCGGGCAGGCCGACGCGCTGGAGGCGGCCTACCAGAAGGCCTTCGCCACCGACCGCCAGTCGCCGTTCGGCGGCATCGTCGTCGTCAACCGGCCCCTCGACCGCGCGACCGCCGAGGCCATCGACGCCGTCTTTACGGAGCTCATCATCGCGCCCGACTACGAGGACGGCGTGCTCGACTTCCTGCAGCAGAAGGCCAACCGCCGCCTCATCCGCGCCGCGCTGGCGGCTCGTGAGGGCGGGTCGAATGTGCGAACGGTCGCGGGCGGCCTGCTCGTCCATGATCCCGACCCGACGCTCGCCGCCGACGTCCGCCAGTCGTGGACGGTCCCGACCGAGCGCCAGCCCACCGAGCGCGAGTGGGCCGACCTCGACTTCGCGTGGCGCGTCTGCAAGCACGTCAAGTCCAACGCCATCGTCTACGCGAAGGACGGCGCGACGCTGGGCATCGGCGCCGGCCAGATGAGCCGGATCGACGCCAGCGAGATCGCCGTCTCGAAGGGCGCCAAGTCGGGCCTCGACTTCGCCGGCTGCGTGGTCGCCTCGGACGCCTTCTTCCCGTTCGCCGACGGCCTCGTGGCGGCGGCCGAGGCGGGCGCGACGGCGGCCGTCCAGCCCGGCGGCAGCGTCCGCGACGCGGAGGTCATCGCCGCCGCCGACGCGCGCGGGCTGGCCATGGCGTTCACCGGCACGCGGCACTTTCGGCACTGAGCCGGCGAGGGCGAGAGGCGACGGCGACCAGGGGCTCGCCCGTCGCCTCTCGTTCCCTAGCCCCGGACTGCGGCGCTGCCGGCGTCCGCCAGCGGGGCGCCCCGTAACCGAACCTCCCTGAAAAATCAAGGCACGTCGGGCCCGATGCGCGTAGGGGCCTCGTTAGCTTGTCTGTTCGCGCTCCGGCGAGCCCACCACGCGCCCCCAGGATGGCTGGCGGCCCCGCCCGGCCGCGACTCTCTCGCCTCCGTCTGGCGCCTCCCTCTGCGCCCCGCCTCTACCCCGACCTCGTGCTCAACCCGTTCTCGGTCGACGTCGCCATCGACCTCGGCACCGCCAACACCCTCATCCACGTCCGCGATAAGGGCATCGTGCTCAACGAGCCTTCCATCGTCGCCATCGACCGCCGGACGCAGAAGCCGGTCGCCATCGGGACCGAGGCACTGCTGATGCACGAGCGAACGCACAAGGACATCGAGACGGTCCGCCCGCTCAACGACGGCGTGATCGCCGACTTCTCGGTCGCCGACGCGCTCATCCGGGGCCTCATCCGGCGCGTCAAGCACGGCTGGATGACCTCGATCGGGCGGATGGTGATCTGCGTGCCGAGCGGCATCACCGAGGTCGAGCGCCGCGCCGTCAAGGACGCCGCGCAGAACGCGGGCGCCCGCCAGGTCATGCTCATCGACGAGCCCATGGCCGCCGCCATCGGCATCGGGCTCAACGTGCAGGAGCCCGTCGGCAACATGATCGTCGACATCGGGGGCGGGACGACCGAGATCGCCGTCATCGCGCTCAACGGCATCGTCGTCGACGAGTCGATCCGCGTCGGCGGCAACGAGCTCGACGAGGCCGTCATGCAGTACTTCAAGAAGCACCACAACCTGCTCATCGGGCAGCGGACCGGCGAGCGGATCAAGTGCGAGATCGGGAGCGCGCAGAAGCTCGACCCCGAGCTGGAGCTCTCCGTCAAGGGCCGCGACCTCGTCACGGGCGTGCCCAAGACGCGCGTCGTCTCCAGCGAGGACGTCCGCGAGGCGCTCCGGCCGGCCGTCAACCAGATCGCCGCGGCCGTCGTGCGCGCCCTGGAGCGGACGCCCCCGGAGCTCGGCGGCG
>CAYPVZ010000250.1:2071-5252 GCA_964414235.1 uncultured Rhodothermales bacterium
GCGTGTGCGCGAGAGGGTCGTGGAACTCGAGCGCCTCGAGCTGCAGCAGCAGCGCCTCGGCCAGGCCGGTGGCCCCCAGGGCCGGGTGGGTGACGCGCCGGAGCTCGTGCAGGATCCCGTCGAGCTCGTCCGGGGTGACGCCCCCCAGCGGGCAGCCCGCGGCGACGTCCTCGAGCGCGGCATCATGCTCACCGGTGGCGGCGCCCTCCTCAAGGGCCTCGACGAGTACCTCCGCGAGCGGACCGAGCTGCCCGTCTTCTCGGCCGAGGACCCGCTGACGGCCGTCGTCCGCGGCACCGGCGCCGTCCTGGAGGACATCGACAGCTACATGCCGGTCCTCAGCAACTGAGCGACGCCTCGGACGACGCGAGCGGTCGGCGGCCCCGGGCTGCCGACCGCTTTTTTGTCGGCGCCCCCGGGCCCTCGTCCTGGCGGTCTCTCCGACGCGCCCGGTAGCCTGTCTGACTCGCGGGCGAGGCCGTTTCACTCGCGGGGCAGCCCGTTTGACTCGCGGGCGAGGCCGTCTGATTTGCCGGTGAGGCTGTTTGACTCGCCGGGCAGGCCGTCTGATTTGCCGGTGAGGCTGTTTGACTCGCCGGGCAGGCCGTCTGACTCGCCGGTGAGCCCCCTTGATCTGACCGGGAAGCCGTCTGACTCGACCGTCAGCCCGTCTGACTCGGCCGAGCCCCCCGCCGGCGGAGCCTCGCCGCCAGCGCGGCCGGTCTGCGGTCTTCCGCCGCCGGTCGCTCTCCCCTCCGAACCGCAGGCGCGCTCGCGAGTAGGCGGGGCGCCCCTCACTCCTCCACCGGATGGCCCTCGCCCAGCAGGTCTGGGAGCGAACGCGCGACTACGTCATCTTTGGCGCGCTCCTCCTCGTCGGACTCGTGATCTTCGTCGGCCGCAACGGCCCCGCGCTGCGTGCGGCGCGCGCCGCCAGCCTGGCGGTGACCGCCCCGGTGGAGGGCGTCTTCGAACGCGTCGCCCGCTTCCGGCGGTCGCTGACCGAGAACGAGCGGCTCCGCTCCGAGACGGCCGTGCTCTCGGCCGAGGTGGCCAAGCTGCGCGAGGCCAGCGCCGAGAACGCCCAGCTCCGCTCGCTCCTCCAGCTCGCCGACACGACCAGCGTCCAGCGCGTCGTCGGCCGCGTCGTGTCGAAGGAGATCACCGAGCAGACGAACCTGCTGACGATCGACGTCGGCGCCCGGGACTCGGTCGAGGTCGGGATGCCGGTCATCAACGAGCGCGGGATCGTGGGCCGGGTGATCCTGACGAGCGCGCACTACTCCGTCGTCATGCCGCACCAGAACACGCAGTTCCGCGTGCCCGGCGTGGTCCAGGAGCTCGGCCGCGAGGGCGTCGTGCGGTGGGACGGGACCGGGTTCGACCGGCTCACGATGGAGTACGTCGTCAAGACGGAGCCCGTCGAGCGCGGGATGCTGGTCACCACGAGCCCGTTCTCGGGCGTCTTCCCGGCCGGCATCCCCATCGGCCGCGTCGACACGGCGTACGCCGCGCCGGGGCGGAACGACTACGTGATCCACCTGACGCCGGCCGCACCGATCTCCGAGGTCGGCTTCGTCTACGTTCTCCTCGCCCGTCCGAACCCGGAGCAGGCGATCCTGGAGGCCGAGGCCCGCGACTCGCTCGGCATCGAGCGCCGCCAGGCCGAGTTGGAGCTCCGCCTCCAGGAGACGACGACGGCCGAGTAGGCACGCGCTCGCGGTCGTCGGCGCGTTCCGTTTCGGCGCACTATGAAGGACTGTTCCCCGTTCGGCCGGCCGTCTGCCGGCCCGTCGACCATGACTGCACGCTTCCGCGCCGCCCTGCTGGCGGCTCCCCTCCTCCTCGCCGCCGCGGTCTCCGCCCAGCCCACGTCCACGCGGTGGGCGCTGGGCGCGGAGGTCGACCGCGTCCTCACCGCGCGCGCCTTCGACGACGCCTACTGGGGCGCCTACATCGTCGACCTGGACACGGGCGACGTGCTCTACGACCGGAACGGCTCGCGCCGGTTCATCCCGGCGTCGAACATGAAGATCCTCACGACGGCGGCGGCGCTCGACGCGCTCGGCCCGGACTGGCGCTACTACACGCGGCTCTACGCCGAGGGCGAGATCCGCAACGGGACGCTCGACGGCGCCCTCGTCGTCCGCGGCGCCGGCGACCCGACGTTCGGCGGGCGCTACACGGCCGGCGACCTCACGCAGACGTTCCGCCAGTGGGCCGACAGCCTCCAGGCGCTCGGCGTCCGCCGCGTGCGCGGCCCCATCATCGGCGACGACGACATCTTCGACAACGTCGGCCTCGGGCAGGGCTGGCAGTGGGACGACCTCGTGTGGTACTACGGCGCCGAGATCTCGGGACTCCAGTTCAACGAGGGCACCATCCACGTCGTCACGCGCGGGACGTCGCCGGGCCGCCCGGCGCGCGTGACCGTCGAGCCCGACTTCGACTACATCACCTACACCAACAACACCACCACGACCTCCGGCGGGAGCATCCGCGAGGGCTACAGCCGCGACCTCGGGCACAACGTGTTCGACTTCACGTCGTCGGTGCCCGCCGGGCAGACCGAGACCGAGGACGTCGCCATCGTCAACCCGACCGAGTACTTCGTCAACGTGATGGTCGGCGTGTTCCGCCAGCAGGGCATCGACGTCACCGGCGACCAGGTGGACGTCGACGAGTGGGGCCGGCGCCCGCGCTACGAGATCATGACGCGCGTCGCCACGCACGCCTCGCCGCCGCTGGCGGACATCGTGGGCCAGACGAACACGGACTCGAACAACCTCTACGCCGAGCACCTGCTCCGCACGCTCGGCGCCTACGTCTACCGCGGCGCCGACCTGCCGACGGGCTCGGCCTTCGCCGGCTTCGCCGCCGAGACGCCGTTCCTGGAGCGCATCGGCGTCGACCCCGAGACGTTCCGCGTGGCCGACGGCTCGGGGCTGTCGGCGCTCAACCGGCTCACGCCGGTCGGCATCGTGAGCATCCTCCGCGCCATGCACGAGCACCCGAACCGCGCCACCAGCGACGCCTGCATGCGCTCGCTGCCCGTCGGCGGCTACACGGGCACGCTCAGTGGGCGCTACCGCTCGGGCGACGCCCGCGGCAACGTCCGCGCCAAGACCGGCTACATCTCGGGCGCGCGGACGCTCTCGGGCTACGTGACGAGCGCCAGCGG
>CAYPVZ010000251.1:0-5247 GCA_964414235.1 uncultured Rhodothermales bacterium
ACCGGCCGCGCCTGGCAGTTGCGCCGTGATCTCGCGGGCCGGCCGCGCGCGATCCCGGCCAAGTACGTCTACGACGAGGCCGGCTCGGCGCTGTTCGAGCAGATCACGCGCCTCGACGCGTACTACCCGACGCGGACCGAGCGCGGCATCCTCGACACGCACGCCGCCGAGCTGGTCGACGCCATCGGCAAGGACGCGGCGCTGGTCGAGTACGGCAGCGGCTCCAGCGAGAAGACGCGGATCCTGCTCGACGCGCTCCACGCGCAGCGCCAGCTGGCGGCGTACGTCCCCATCGACATCTCGGCGGACTTCCTGGCGACGACGGCCGCGGCGCTCCGGGACGCGTACCCGGGCCTGCCCGTGCTGCCGGTCGCGGCGGACTACACGGAGCCCTACGCGCTCCCGGCGCTGCCCGCGGAGACCTCGCGCGTGGTGGTCTTCTTCCCGGGCTCGACCATCGGCAACTTCACGCCGGACGAGGCCGGGCGCTTCCTCGCGCACGTCGCCCGCGTGCTCGGCGACGACGGCGCGCTGCTGATCGGGGTCGACCAGTGGAAGGACGAGGCCGTGCTCCGGCGGGCCTACGACGACGAGGAGGGCGTGACGGCGGCGTTCAACCTGAACCTGCTGCGCCGGATCAACCGCGAGCTGGGCGGCGACGCGGACCTCGACGCCTGGGCCCACGAGGCCCGCCTGAATAGTGAGGCGAAGCGGGTCGAGATGCACCTCCGGTCGGAGCGGGCGCAGACGCTCCACGTGTGCGGGCGGGCGTTCGCCTTCGAGGCCGGCGAGACGATCCACACCGAGGACTCCCACAAGTACGACGCCGACGGCTTCGCCGGGCTGGCGGCCTCGGCCGGGCTGGCCCGGCAGCAGCGCTGGACCGACCCGCGCGGGTGGTTTGCCGTCGAGCTGTACGCGAAGGCCGGCGGCGAGGGGTAGGTTAGGGACATGGCGAAAGTCCCCAACAAGATCCTCGGCGTCGACATCGGAGGGAGCGGCATCAAGGGCGCGCCGGTCCACGCCAAGAAGGGCGTGCTGATCTCCGAGCGCTACCGGATCCCGACGCCCCAGCCCGCGACGCCGAAGGCCGTCGCCGAGACGGTCCACGAGATCATGAAGGCGACGGGCTGGGACGGGCCCATCGGGTGCACGGTCCCCGGCCGGGTCGTCCGCGGCGTCGTCACGACGGCGGCCAACATCGACGACGCGTGGAAGGGCACGAACGCGCAGAAGCTGTTCAAGAAGACCTGCGAGGTGCCGGTCTGCGTGCTCAACGACGCCGACGCGGCGGGCATCGCGGAGGTCCGCTTCGGCGCCGGGCGCGGGCAGAAGGGCACGACGCTGATGCTGACGTTCGGGACCGGCATCGGCAGCGCGCTCTTCATCGACGGCTGCCTCGTGCCGAACACCGAGTTCGGCCACATCCGCTACGACAAGCGGATCGCGGAGCACGTCGCGGCCGACTCGGTGCGCACGAAGGAGCACCTGTCGTGGGAGAAGTGGGCCACGCGGCGCGTGCAGAAGGTGCTGTCGATGTACGAGTTTCTGCTCGCGCCGGACCTCATCATCATCGGCGGCGGCGTGAGCAAGCCCGAGCGCTGGGCGGAGTTCGGGCACCTCCTGGAGACCGACGCCAAGCTGGCGCCGGCCGCGCTCGGCAACGAGGCCGGCATCGTCGGCGCGGCCGTAGCGGCGCGCGAGATGCTGGAGAGACAGGCGGCCCGGAAGTCGAAGAAGTCGTCCGCGGACGCCTGAGGGCGTGATCGAGCTCGACCGCGACGGCCCGCTCCACCTCGCCGACCAGCTCGTCGAGGCGCTCCGGTTCGAGATCGCCGCGGGCCGCTACCGCCCCGGCTCGCGCCTGCCCTCGACGCGCCAGCTCGGCGACCAGCTCGGGATCTCGTTCCACACGGCGCGCAAGGCCTACCAGAAGCTGGTCGAGGAGGGTCTGCTGGACGTCCGGCGCGGCGGCGGCTACATGGTGGTCGAGCGGCAGGCGCTGTCACGGGCCGAGCGGCTGGAGCGCGGGGCGCGCGTGGTCGAGGAGGCGCTGCACAAGCTGGTCGGGCTCGGGCTGAACGACGAGGAGGTGGACTACATCGTCGAGGAGGGGCTCCAGTTTTTCGAGCGGCCGGGGGCGCGTCGGGCGCTCGTCTTCGCGGCGGGCTACCGCGAGCTGGCGGAGAGCGGGGCCGAGCAGGCCGGGGCGGCGCTGCAGGAGCGCGTCACGTCCGTGCTGCTGGGGGAGCTGGCGGACGCCGAGTCCGTCGACGGGGTCGTGGTGGCGCTGCCGGACCTGCGGGAGGCGCGGCGGGCGCGGCCCCAGGCCGAGATCGTGGGGGCGGTGGTCGAATACCCGCTCGACGTGCTGGAGCGGGTCGCGCGGCTCGGGCCGGGCGAGGCGCTCGGGCTCGTCACGCGCTACCCCGATGCGGTCGCCCCGCTCTCGGACGAGCTGAGGAGTCGGACGGGATTCGCCGGGCAGCTCCTCGGCACGCCCGTCGAGGTCGAGCGCCATCCGCTCGAGACCGTCGTCCGGCAGGCCGACCTCGTGGTCTACACGCCGCAGGCGCGGCGGCGCATCCGCCCCGTCCTGCAGCGGCTGGCGACGCCCTCGGCCGAGCTCATCCCGACGCTCGCACCGGCCTCGCTCTCGCGCATCCGCGACGTGCTCGGGGTGTAGGGCGACTCGCGGCGACGCTCACCCGTCCGGCGCGGACGCTCCTAGCCCATCGTCGAGCGTTCCTCGGGGGTCGCGACGCCCTCCACCTCGTCCTCGCCGGGCATCGGCTCGCTGACGAGGTTGTCCGAGACGCCCTCGGCCTCCTCGGGCGCCTGATCCGGGTACTTGACGCGGAAGTGGTAGATGCCGCAGAGGAGCGCGTGGAAGGCGTCCTTGATGCGGGCGAGGTCGGCGAAGGTGAGCGAGGCCTCGTCGAGCTGGCCGTCGGCGACGCGGGCGGCGACGATGGCGTCGATGAGCGACTCGAGGCGGCGCGGCGTGGGCTTGTCGAGGCTGCGGCTGGCGGCCTCGACGGAGTCCGCCAGCATGACGATGGCCTGCTCGTTGGTGCGCGGGCGCGGCCCGGGGTAGCGGTAGTCCGACTCGTCGACGACGGACGGGTCCTCCTCCATCTCCTGGGCCTTGCGGTAGAAGAACTCGATGAGGCCGGTCCCGTGGTGCGTGCCGATGAAGTCGCGGACGACCTGGGGCAGGTTCTGCTCGCGGCCGAGCTGGAGGCCTTCCTTGACGTGGGCCGCGATGACGAGCGCACTCATCGACGGCTTCAGCTTCTCGTGCGGGTTCTCGCCGGGCTGCTGGTTCTCGACGAAGTACTCCGGCTTGAGCATCTTGCCGATGTCGTGGTAGAGCGCGCCGACGCGGGCGCGGAGCGCGTTCGCGCCGATGGCGTCGGCGGCGGCCTCGGCGAGGTTGGCCACCTGGAGCGAGTGGTTGAACGTGCCCGGCGCCTGCATCGAGAGGCGCTTGAGGAGCTCCCGGTTCGTGTCCGAGAGCTCCAGGAGCGTCATGTCGGTCGTCACGCCGAACCCACGCTCCATGGCCCAGAGCAGCGGCGGCGCCAGCAGGATCAGCGTCGCGTTGACGACGGCGGCGATCAGGTCGGCCAAGAGCCGGTCGGTCCAGACCTCGGCACGAAGGAACGAGAAGCCCAGGAGGACGACGACGTAGCCGAGGAGCACGAGGCCGGCCGAGGCCAGGATCTGGCTCCGGTTCTTGACGTCGCGGACCGAGAACACCGCCAGCACGCCGACGATGAGCGTGGCGAAGGTCCACGGGAAGTCGTACCCGAAGATGAGGCCGCCGAGCGCGGACAGCGTGAGCGTGGCGAAGCTGCCGACGCGGCTGTCGAAGACGATGGTGAGCACGATCGCCGCCAGCGCGACGGGCACCGCGTACGGCGCCGCCCCGCCGACCATGTTGGCGATGAAGAAGGCCAGCAGCACGACGCCCAGCACGAGGCACGCCAGAGTCACCTGGCGGTTGTTCATGAAGAGGCTCGGGCGGAGCAGGTACATGTACAGGAAGAACAGCGCCAGCGCCGAGAGCACGAGGAGGATCCGGCCCGGGATCATCGTCCAGCGGGTGGCGCCGCCGCTCCGCTGGCGCTGCGCCTCTTCGAGCGAGACGAGCATCTGGTAGCGCTCGGGCGTCACCTTGTCGTTGCGCCGGATGACGATGGCGTTCTGGTCGACGCGCCCGCGCGTGGTCGAGATGGCCCGGAGCGCCTCGGCCCGCTTGCGCGAGGTCGCCTGCGCGTTGTACCGGAGCGACGGCGTCCGGGCTGCTACGAAGAGCGCGGTGCCGATGGCGACCGTGTCCCGGCGCCCCGGGAAGGCCGCGAACAGGCTTCGCCGGGCTTCGATGTCCGACTCGTCGATCCCGAGCACGTCGACCCGCCGGTGCTCGGTCTCGGTGCGCTCCTCGATGTTCTGTACGAGGAAGGTCGCCGTCTTGACCGTGTCGCGGGACACGTCGAGGACGCCGCGGCCGAGCTGCTCCCGCGACATGCGGGCGGCCTCGCCGAGGAGGATGTCGTCGAGCGGCGTCCCCCCCTGCGTGGCCACGCGGTAGGCGGAACGGAGCAGGAGGTCCCACTGCCTCGGCGTCAGCGACAGATCGAGGCCCTGGCGCTGCGCGAAGTAGCGCGCCGAATCCCGTCGTGCGGTGAGGCGGAGGTCGGCGACGTCGATCTCTTCGGCGGCCCCGGTCGGGGTCGCGGATCGGGCCGTCGCCAGCCGCTGGCGGTCCGTCTGCCAGTCGACGTAGGCCGTGAAGACCGAGTCGAGGCGGGCGTCGACCGAATCGATCCGGGCGAGCGTCTGCGCGAGAGCGTCGGGGCGCTCGGTGAAGATGGGGTCCTCGGAACGGAGGACCGAGTCACGCCGGGAGGCGATCTCCTCGGGCGGCAGGCGGATCGAAAACTCGAACGGCGCGATGACGTCCTCGTCCGTCCACACATCGCCCACCTCGGCGTTGAGGTAGAACGTGGCGCTGCGCGGGAACGCGTTGAGGGCCAGCAGCGCGAGGCCGAAGAACAGGGCGACCCGGATGTAGGCGTCGCGGCGGCTCATGCCCGTCGGTTCGCGCAGGCGGCGCGAGTCGGTGCGGAGGCCGGCGCGGCGCGAGTAGCGGCCCGGCTTCGGGGCGAGCCCGAGGCGGTCGAGGAACCTCATAGGGACGCGGACGCCGCCGGCGCGCGTGAGGCTCCCCCGTGCCGCCGC
>CAYPVZ010000252.1:0-5236 GCA_964414235.1 uncultured Rhodothermales bacterium
GCTCCACCCCGAGGGCGCCCGCCAGGTCCGCTGGCGCCCGGACCTCGACCCGGAGGCGTTCCTCGCGGCCGTCCTCGACGCCGCTCGCGAGGCCCCGCCGACCGCCGAGCCGGAGATCGAAGAGACCGACAGCTAGCGTCCTCGGCGAGCCGAGCCGCTGCGGCGCTGGCGGACGTCTTCCGCCAGCGCGGGGCGCACTCAGTTCTCGGTGGCGTTGTCGGGCGCGTCGCCGCCGTCCTCGGGGAGGCCGCGGACCGGCGGGGCGATCGCCTCGGCGTCGAGGCCGTCGGCCTTGTTCTTCAGCGAGGCCATGTCGATGACGTGGCGGAACCGGATGTCCTCGTCCATGATGCGCTGGAACGCCGCGTTGATCTCGTCCATCGCGATTCGCTGGATCTGGGGGCGGACGCCGTGCTCGGCGCAGAAGTCGAGGACCTCCTGCGTCTGGTCCACCCCGCCGATGAGCGAGCCCGCGATGGCCCGGCGCTTGAAGAGCAGCGGCATGAACTCGACCGTCGTCGGGATGAAGTTGCCGACGAAGTGGAGCACGCCGTCGTGGGCGACGAGGTTGAGGTACGGCTCGACCTGGTGGGGGTAGGGGATGGTCGAGAGGACGAGGTCGAACGCGGCCTCGTGCTCGCCCAGAGCGGGGACGTCCGACATCACGATCACGTCGTCGACGCCGAGCGCCCGGATGTCGTCCACCTTGTCGGCGCTCGTCGTGAGCGCGGTGACCTCGGCGCCGAGCGCCTTCGCCAGCTGGCAGGCCATGTGGCCCAGCCCGCCGATGCCGGCCACGGCCACCTTCGAGCCCTCGCCGATGCCGTGCTGCTTGAGCGGCGCGTAGGTCGTGACGCCGGCGCAGAGGATGGGCGCGGCCTCGGCCGGGTCGATGGCCTCGGGGATCTCCAGGACGAACTCCTCGCGGACCGTGATCGAGGTCGAGTAGCCGCCGTAGGTGTTCGTGCCGTCGGGGACCGTCGGGCCGTTGTAGGTGAGCGTGGCGCCGCGTGGGCCGGTGCAGTACTGCTCCTCGCCGGCCTGGCAGGCCTCGCAGGTCTGGCACGAGTTGACCATGCAGCCGACGCCGACGACGTCGCCCTCGGCGAACGCCGTGACGCCCTCGCCGACCTCGGTCACGCGGCCGACGATCTCGTGGCCGGGCACGCACGGCCAGACTGTGTTGCCCCAGTCGTCGTGGCACTGGTGGACGTCGGAGTGGCACACGCCGCAGTGGGTGATCTCGATGGTGACCTCGCCGGCCCGGAGGGCAGGCCGCTCGAAGCGGACGGGGGCGAGGGCGGAGGTGGCGTCGGAGGCGCCGTAGCCGTAGACAGTCATGGGAGGCAAGGAGATGAGGATGAGGGCGCTCCGACGCGACGCCTCCAGCGCTGTGCCCGGTGGTGCGAAGAGTGGGGCGACACCTGAGCCGCCGCGGTGGCTCGCCCGCCGGGTGGTGCCCGGCCACCGAGCCTGTGCACATCGGTGTGACCCTGAAACGGGGGCGGGCGGCCTGAACCGTGGGAACGCGGCCCGCAGACGGCTGCGTTCCCGCCCTCCCACCACCCCGCAATCCCCCATGGTTTCCTCTCTTCGTACCCGTCTCGTCCTCGGCGTCGCCGCGCTGGCGCTGGTCGTCGGCGGTGCGGCCGGGCTCGCCGGCTGCGCCACGCTCGGCGGCGCCAACTACTACTCGCTCGACCAGGAGTGGGAGATGGGCCAGCAACTCGAAGTCGAGCTCCGCCAGCAACTCACCCTGACAAACGACGCGACGCTGAACACCTACGTCAACCGGATCGGGCAGGCGATGGTCAACCAGACCACGCTGCGCGACCGGCGCTGGCGGTTCTACGTGGTCCGCGACGACGCGATCAACGCGTTCAACGTGCCCGGCGGGCTGGTCTACGTCAACACCGGGCTGATCGCGAACGTCGGCAGCGCGGGCGAGCTGGCGGGCGCCATCGCGCACGAGGTGGCGCACGGCGTCGCCCGGCACGGCACGCAGCGGCTCTCGGCCGCCCAGGAGGTCAACGTCCTCGCGTCCGCAGCCGGCGTCGGCAGCGGCATCGAGGGGATCGCGGCTCAGATCGCCGCGCAGGGCGCCTTTGCGTCGTTCTCGCGCGCCGACGAGCGCGAGGCCGACCAGATGGGGGTCCAGATCATGGCCGGCGCCGGCTACGACCCCGAGGGCCTCGCCGACCTCCTCCAGCGGCTGGCGGCTGAGGAGAACGGCGGCGGCGTCGCGCTCTTCCGCTCGCACCCGCTCTCGTCCGAGCGCATGCAGACGGTCCGCCAACTCGCGCGCCGCTATGACGGGCAGAACCTCCGGCTCAACGACAGCCAGTTCGCGTCGGTCCGCCGCCGCGCTGCGCAGATGTAGAAGGCACGGGGCAGGCAGCGAGGGGGTCGGGGCCGGATCTTGGATGCGCTCTCGCCCCCCGGCTCTGTGTCCCACTCCCTCGACGCGTACGACTTCGACCTGCCGGCCGAGCAGATCGCCCAGCGGCCGGCCGAGCGCCGCGATGGCGCGCGGATGCTCGTGCTCGACCGGGCCACGGGCGCCATCGCCGACCGGCGGTTCACCGACCTCCCGGAGTACATCCGCCCGGGCGACGCCGTCGTCTTCAACGACACGCGCGTCGTGCCGGCTCGGCTCGTCGGCCGACGGCCGACGGGCGGGCAGGCCGAGCTGTTTCTGATCGACCGGGCCGAGGATGGGACGTGGACGGCGCTCGCCCGGCCCGGCCGCAAGCTGAAGGCCGGCGCGCAGGTGGCGTTCGACGACCGGCTGGCGGCGCGCATCGAGGGCGTGGACGACGAGACCGGCCGACGGCACGTCCGCCTGCTCCTGGACGGCGCGCCCTTCGAGGACGTGGGTTCGGAAGAGGCCGCCATCGACGCCATCGGGCGGATGCCGCTGCCGCACTACGTGGACCGCGAGGCGGACGCGACGGACCGCGAACGCTACCAGACCGTCTTCGCCCGTCAGCGCGGCGCCGTCGCCGCCCCGACGGCCGGCCTCCACTTCACGCCGGCCACGCTCGACGCGCTCCGCCAGCGCGGCGCGACAACGCACGAGGTCACCCTCCACGTCGGCTACGGCACCTTCGAGCCGGTCCGCGTGGACGACCTCGCCGAGCACCGCGTCGCCGCCGAGCGGATCGAGGTCGCTCCGCCGACCGCCGACGCGCTCAACGCCGCGCGTGCGGCCGGCGCCCGCGTCCTCGCCGTCGGGACGACCTCGACGCGCGCCCTGGAATCGTCCGCCGACGCCGCGGGCCGCTTTCATCCCGTCTCCGGCCCGACCGACCTGACAGTCACCCCCGGCTACCGCTTCCGCGCCGTCGACGCGCTGCTGACCAACTTCCACCTGCCAAAGTCGTCGCTCCTCGTTCTCACGGCGACGTTCGGGGGGCGCGAGGCGGTGATGGAAGCCTACCGCCACGCCGTCCGCGAGGGCTACCGATTCTATTCGTACGGCGACTGCATGCTGATCCTGTAGCGCTGCTGGCGGCCCGCGTCGCCAGTCGGGCGTGGGCGGAAGGAATCACCCCGCGGCGGATTCATGGGAGGACAGCGAAGGCGGGAATAGGTCGGGACCGTGTCGGGCCGGCGTGCCATTCGCCGGAGGGAGAGCGTAACGGGATTGCGGGAGGTGCGGCCATTGCACGCGCGGGGGTTGATCTCTCTGCCGTGCCCGCCGATACCCGGGCCTCTCCGTCTCGCCATGGACCCGCGCTCGCCTTTCCATCCGCCCCAGCCGCCCCGCTCCGTGGGCCCCGCCAGCGGTGCCTACGCATCCGCTGAGGACGCGGTCTACGAGGATCTCGACGGCCATAGCGCGGCGCGTCCGCACCCGTCCGGCGACAGCGTGGCGACCCCGTACGGTATGGGCGACGGACCAGAGCCCGCCGGCGACAGCCTGGCGCCTCCCTCGTGGGGATCGCCCTACACGCCCCAGCCGCCGCGAGCGCCTCAGCCTCCCGTCCGACCGACACCGCCAGCCTTCCAGGTCGGCGACCCGTACGTCGTCCAGCCTCCGGCGCCACCGACGCCGAGCCCCGCCTCCGGCGCGCCTCCGGTGTACGCCGAGGCCTCCATCGCGCCCGCGCTCGGCTACGACCCCGACGACGGCATCCGGATCGACTTCGACCCGAACCCGACCACCGCGCTGGCGCCCATCCCGCGCGCCCTCCCGGCGTCGCGCCCCGTTGCGTTGCCGGCTGTGCCCCCGCCGCCCGTCGTTCCTCCGCCGGCCGCGCCCATTGCCGCGCCGCGCGCCGAGGCCCGCCGGTCGTTGCTAGACAAGGCGCGGATGCTTCGGCGGCACAAATGGCTGATCCTGGGCGGCCTCGTGCTCGGACTGGCGATCGGCGCCGCGCATGCGTTCCTGACGCCGCCGTCCTACAAGGCGCACAGCCTGCTCCTCATCACGCAGAATGCGCAGGCGGCGGGCGGCGTGGCCGAGGCGCCGGGCGCCGATGGGTCTCGCGTCCTCAACCAGGCCCTCGTTCTCCAGCAGGCGCCCGAGATTGCCCTCCACACGGCCCGTCAGCTTCTCCTCCGGCACGACGCCGAGACGCTCACGGTCGTCGCGGGCGCGGCCAAGGCCTACGGCATCCCGGTCAACGCCGAGGGGCTGGCGACGTACCTCCAAGAGAAGGTCGTGACGGTGGAGCAGGCGGCCGAGAAGGCCGACGCCATCAAGGTGGAGGCGACGGCTGGGCGGCCGGAGGAGGCCGCGCTCGTCGCCCAGCTCTACACCGACGAATACGAGGCGCTCACGGCGTCGTCGTCGCGCGACCGCTCGGCGCGGACGCGCGAGATCCTCGACGAGCAGATCGCGCGGCGCCAGGGCGAGCTGGACGAGATCGAGCAGCGCCTCAAGACGTTCATGACGGCCGAGAACGCGGCCGGACTCGACGCCCAGACCTCCGAGACGGTCTCCCAGATCGGCCAGCTCCAGGCGGGGCTCGATCTCGCCAACGTGGAGGCCCAGACGCAGCGGGCCCGCATCGCCCAGCTCCGTGCCGACCTCGCATCGGTGCCGGACCGCCTGGAGCGGAGCGCGGCTGTCCCGTCTCAGGTCGAGACGACGGACCTCGACACGGAGATCGCACGGCTGGAGCGGCTCCTGGAGCAGATCTACACCCAGAACCCGGGGCTCCGCGGCGACCCCAGCGGCCACCCTGACGTGGCTCGCATCGACGCCCGCCTCCGTGACCTGCGCGCCGAC
>CAYPVZ010000253.1:0-5232 GCA_964414235.1 uncultured Rhodothermales bacterium
GTCCGACTCCGCCCGGGCTCGGCCTCGGCCGACGCCGCCCGCGAGGCCGGCCTCACCGTGCTCCCGCCCGCCGAGGCCGCCGCGCACGGCGACGTGATCATGCTGCTCGTGCCCGACCAGCACCACAAGAAGGTCTACGAGAACGACATCAAGGAGCACCTCACGCCGGGCAAAGCGCTCGCCGTCGGACACGGCTTCTCGGTCCACTACGGACAGGTCGAGCCGCCGGAAGGCGTCGACGTGTTCCTCGTCGCGCCGAAGTCACCGGGCCATCTCGTGCGCCGCGTCTACGAAGAGGGCGGCGGCGTCCCGTGCCTCGTCGCCATCCACCAGGACGCGACCGGCAAGGCGCTCGACCTCGCGCTGAGCTACGCCGACGCCATCGGCGGCACGCACGCCGGCGTCATCGAGACGACGTTCAAGGACGAGACCGAGACCGACCTCTTCGGCGAGCAGGCCGTGCTCTGCGGCGGCTCGGAGGCCCTCATCAAGGCGGGCTTCGAGACGCTCGTCGAGGCCGGCTACCCGCCGGAGCTGGCCTACTTCGAGTGCCTCCACGAGCTCAAGCTGATCGTCGACCTCTACTACGAGGGTGGCCTGGAGCGCATGAACTACTCCGTCTCCGACACGGCCGAGTACGGCGGCCACGCCATCGGCAACCGCGTCATCACGGACGCCGTGAAGGGCGAAATGAAGAAGGTGCTGGAGGAGGTCCAGTCCGGCGCCTTCGCCCGCGAGTTCATCGCCGACCAGGAGGCCGGCGGCACCAAGCTGGCCGAGATGCGCGAGGCGTCGGAGGCGCACCCCATCGAGGCCATCGGCAAGAAGCTCCGCGGCATGATGGACTGGCTCAAGCCGAAGGCCAGCTCCGGCGACGGCGCCTCGGCGGAGACCGCGCCGGCCGCCTCGGCGTCCGCCTGAGCCCTCCTCGTGTCCTCCTGAGCGAGCACCCGCTCAGGAGGACACACAGGCTCTTCTTCCCGACGGCACGGGTGACGGCCCTCGTCCGTTCCCCCACGTAGACTCCCCCGCTGGCGACGCGCGCCGCCAGTCGCCGCCCCGACTCGTCCCCCCGACCCCATGACGATCACCGAAGCCATCCTCGCCACCCACGCCGGCCGCGACCGCGTGAGCCCGGGCGAGACCGTCTGGATCGACGTCGACACGCTCATGACGCACGACGTCTGCGGGCCGCCGACGATCGAGATCTTCAAGCGCGAGTTCGGCGAGAACGCCAGGGTGTGGGACAAGGAGGGGCTGGCCATCATCCCCGACCACTACATCTTTACGGCCGACCAGCACGCGCACCGCAACATCCAGATCCTGCGCGCCTTCGCCGCCGAGCACGACCTCCCGCACTACTACGACGTCGGCAGCGACCGCTACAAGGGCGTCTGCCACATGGCGCTGGCCGAGGAGGGCTTCAACCGGCCCGGCACGACGCTCTTCGGGACGGACAGCCACACGTGCACGTCCGGGGCCTTCGGGCTCTTCTCGACCGGCATCGGCAACACGGACGCCGCGCTCATCATGGGCACGGGCAAGATCTGGGTGAAGGTGCCCGAGTCGATGCGGTTCGTGTTCGAGGGCGAGCTGCCGCCGTACCTCATGGCGAAGGACCTCATCCTGGCCGTCATCGGCGACATCGGGACGGACGGGGCGACCTACCGCGCGATGGAGTTCGACGGCGAGGCCGTCTACGACCTCTCGGTCGAGGAGCGGATGACGTTGTGCAACATGGCCATCGAGGCCGGCGGCAAGAACGGCATCATCCAGCCCGACGAGCTCACGATGGAGTACACGAAGGCCCGGACCGACCGCGCCTTCACGCCGGTCTACTCGTCGCCCGATGCGCGCTACCACTCGGAGCGCGTCTACGACGTGGCCACGATGGAGCCCGTCGTCGCCAAGCCGCACGCGCCGGACAACAAGGCGCCCGTGTCGGAGGTCGCCGGGACGAAGCTCGACCGGGCCTACATCGGAAGCTGCACGGGCGGCAAGCTGGAGGACTTCGTCGCCGCGGCCAAGATCCTGAAGGGCCAGGAGGTCAAGGTCGACACGTACGTCGTGCCGGCCACGACCGACGTGCGGAAGTCGCTGTGGACCGAGAAGGTCGACGGCGAGACGCTGGCGGACATCTTCGAGAACGCCGGCGCCAAGATCGGCCTCTCGTCGTGCGCCGCCTGCCTCGGCGGCCCGGTCGACACGTTCGGCCGGACGCACGGCGACGAGGTCGTCATCTCGACCACGAACCGCAACTACCCCGGCCGGATGGGCTCGAAGCAGTCGGCCGTCTACCTCGCCTCCGCGCTCACGACGGCCGCCAGCGCGCTGTCCGGCGTCATCACCGACCCGCGCGACGTGCTCGTCGCCTGACCCGCTGGCGGACGCGCTCCGCCAGCCGCTCCCCCTGCTCTCCCATGAACGACGTCATCCGCGGCAAGGCCTACGTGCTCGGCGACCACATCGACACGGACCAGATCATCCCGGCCCAGCACCTCGTCTACAGCCTGACCGACCCCGAGGAGCGGAAGCTCTACGGCAAGTACGCGCTCTCGTCGGTGCCGCCAGAGGGGGCGGGGCTCCCCGAGGGGAACTGCCCGTTCGTGCCCGAGGACGCGTTCACGAGCGAGTACACCGTCATCATCGGCGGCGGCAACTTCGGGTGCGGGTCGAGCCGGGAGCACGCGCCGTTCGCGCTGCGCGAGGCCGGCATCGAGGCCGTCGTCGCCGAGAGCTACGCGCGCATCTTCTACCGGAATGCCGTCGACGGTGGCTTCCTGGCCCCATTCGAGACGGCGGCGACGCTGAACGACCAGATCCGCACGGGCGACGAGGTCGAGATCGACACGAAGGCCGGCACGCTGACCGACCTCACGACGGGCGAGAGCTGGGCGCTCCAACCGCTCGGCGACGTGGCCGGCATCCTGGAGGCTGGCGGCGTCTTCGAGTACGCCCGGCGCAACGGCCTCATCGCGGCCTGAGCGACGGACGACGCGCCGCTGGCGGTCGTCGCCAGCGGCGGGCGGCAGGTGTCCCGCGAAGACCGGGTGGGCTTCGTGCGCCGTGGTTGTGAAGGCGACGGAGCCGCGCGAGCAGCCGTGTAGGACGGGAGCGGTTCCGAAAGCGCTTTGATGTGAAGTCGTTGGGAGGCAAGCGCTTCCGTGACGTGAGGGTTACAACGGACGGCCGATCTCGTCGTCCATTGCGCTCCACCCACCCCCGAGAGCCTTGGCCTTCCGCCTCCGCTTCCCGGCCCTGTTCGAGGGCCTTCTCAACACGGCCCAGCTTCGCCTCATGTCGCACTGGGGCCTCTGCATCCACTGCGCCGAGACGACGCCGTGGTACGCGAACGGCGCCCACGACGAGTACCGCTGCACGGCGTGTGGCAAGTCGCCGCTGGGCGAGCGGGCGCCTGGCGTGTAGAGGCGGGATCGGCCGGCCGGCATCGCCAGCGGGGCAGGCCTAGCTTGCGGTCCCCCGCCGCCCGCATGCCGCCCGTCCCGCCCGGCGCCCTCGCCCGCCTCGCCCGGTTCACCGCCACCGCCGCCGTCGTCGCGACGATCGTCGTCGTCGTCGCGACGGCCGACGACCGCCCCTGGCAGTCGGTCGCGGCCGTCGTCATGATCGCGCTGCTGCCGTACGTGGCGTTCGTCGCGCTCGCGCGGTGGGCGACGGGCGTGGTCGAGGCCGAGGCCGTCGTGCTGGGCGGGCTCGTGCTGGCGGTCTTCTTCGCCGCCGGGTTGTTCGTGATGGCGTTCGTCGTGGCGCCAGGCGCGAAGAGCGCGTCCGTGGCGCTGGCGGTGCCGTTGTTCCAGTCCATCGCCGTCGCGCTGGCAGGCGCAGGTGCGGGACTGATGAAGTGGCGGGCAAGCCGATAGACACCACCTCCTCTGATCCCTCATGCGCTACACGTTGCTGGCACTGATCCTCGCTGGGATAACCGCCTCCGCCCAACCGCCCCCCCCCGCCCCACCGCCAGCGGACCGGGCATGGGCGAGCACGGAGGGGCCGGCTTGGAACTCGTTCGCCTGCCCGGACGGAAGCGTCGTCTTCTCGGCTCACCTCGGCGGCCCGCGCGGCTTGTTTTATTCAGACCCGACGGGGGAGGTCACTGTCACTCTGGAACGCGACGGCGACGACGCCCAATGGATCGGCGACCGGGTCGTCGAGCGGAACGAGCCGGAACGGCGCAAGCGCGTCACGATCGACGGCGAGCCCTACGGGGGCGGTGCGTGCGTCAACGACCATGACGTCACCATCCGCGAGCGCATCGACGACCTTCCCGGCATCTGGGTTGTCGACGCCCGCCTGAACCCCAAGCCAGAGCGCATCGGGCTCCCGGTCCCCGGCGGGATGCAACGGGAAGGCTTCCGTCAGGCGCTGTTCGTCGGATTCGACCGCGTCCAGATCGGATCGGAGGACGTCGAGCCCACGCGAGGCCTCCCGCTGGCGATGGCCTGGCAGGACGGCCTCCAACTCCAGTTCACGCCGGACGCCTTCAGCGCCATCGCGTCCCTTCAAGCCCGTCACGCGTCCCAGCCACTGGCCCTCCTCTTCAACGGCGAACTCGTGGGCGAGGTACAGATCCGCGACCCACTCTCGGGCTACCGCGTTCTGACCACGCGCTCGCTGGACGCTCGTCGGCTCGCTCGTCTCCGCCAGTTGCTCCGCCCGTGACCCTCGCCCCCTCCGTCCTCGCCGCCGACTTCGGCCGCCTCGAAGCCCACGCCCGCGAGGCCCTCGACGCCGGCGCCGACTGGCTCCACATCGACGTGATGGACGGCCACTTCGTGCCGAACATCTCGTTCGGGGCGCCCGTCATGCGTGGCCTCCGCGCGCTGGCGGACGAGTTCGGGGTGCCGATGGACGTCCACCTCATGATCGAGGCGCCGGACCGCTACCTCGGCGACTTCGCCGAGGCCGGCGCGGCGTCCATCACGGTCCACCAGGAGGCGTGCCCACATCTCCATCGGACGGTCCAGGCCATCCACGACCTCGGCTGCCGGGCCGGCGTCGCACTCAACCCCGCCACGCCGCTCGTCACACTGGAGGAGATCGCGCCGGACCTCGACCTCGTCCTGATCATGTCCGTGAACCCGGGCTTCGGGGGGCAGGCGTTCATCGAGGGCTCCGTCGACAAGGTGCGCCGCTGCCGCCAGCTGCTGGCGGGGACGGGCAGCCGGGCCGTGATCGAGGTGGACGGCGGCGTGACGCCGGACAACGCGGCCG
>CAYPVZ010000254.1:0-5228 GCA_964414235.1 uncultured Rhodothermales bacterium
CCAGCGTGACGCGGCCGGCGAAGGTGAACGCCGACACGTCGGTGAAGTCGACCTGATTCTGGACGGGGCTCTCGGGCGAGAGCGAGACGCTCCGCGAGCCGGGCTGGAAGGACCGGCCCTCGCTCTGCGGTCGGACGGAGAACGTCGTGCCCTCGCCGTAGCGGAGGCCGCCGTAGGCGTACGTCCCGTCCGTGTCCGTCGTCTGGCAGGCGTTGAGCCCGGGGCTTCCGTCGCCAGCGTAGACGCCGCCCTCGTAGAGGAGGTGGGCCGCCGTCTTCGACACGTCGGGCGCGACGACGCCACCGGTCTGGTTGAGCGGCCAGTAGGCGAGCAGGCCGGCCTCGTCGCCGGTCAGCTGGCGGTTCATGGCGTCGGCGATCTGGGCTGCCGTCCGGACGCCGGTCCACAGGCGGACCTCGTCGACCTGGCCCTGGAACGCATTGGCCGGGCCCCGCCCGATCAGGAAGGCGCCGGTCCCGGCGTAGGCGTTGTCCGAGCCCGTGCCCTGGCCGACGGCGACGCCGTTGAGGTAGACCACGCGGCTGGCGCCGTTGACCGTCACGGCCCAGTGATTCCACCCGCGCTCGTCGTAGCCGGCCCCGAACGTGCTCGTCGGCACGTTGACGTCGTTGGTCCAGAAGGCGGCCGTGAACGCGCCGTCCGCCCGGAAGCCGATGTTGAGGCCTCGGCTGTCCTGGGCCGTTCCGTGGCTGACAAACATCTCGTCGACGCCGGACCGGCCGCGCTTGACCCACGCCTCCACGGTGAACGCCGTGGGGAGCACATCGAGCCCCTGGGTCCGCGCCTGGCCGCCCTGGCCGTCGAAGAGGAGGCCGCGGTTGGGGGCGGGCGAGAGGCAGACCTGCGTGCCTTCGACGCCAGCCCCGCTCGCCGACGCGACGCGGCCCGAGATGGCGCCGTCTGCCGGTCGCCAGCCCACGTCGCAGATGCGGGTGGACTCGCGGAGGTTGGACCCGTCGGGGTCGGTGGTGTAGGACGAGACGCAGTACTCGAAGGCGCTGCCGGGCGGCGCGTCGGCGTCGGTGTAGATGGTGACGTCGGGGCCGACAGTCGCGATCAGCTGCGGCTCGTCGCCGCTGCCAGCGGGCGAGCGGTAGACGCGGAAGCCGTCCTCGATGGAGCTCCGGTCGGCCCATCGGATCTGGATCTGGTTGTCATAGGTGCCGTCGGAGGCGGCGGCCTGCTCCGGCCCGATGCCGAGGAGCCCGAAGTAGAGCGCGCCGGCCTGGATGCTGTGCCCGTGCGCGCCCACGATCGGCTCGTTGCCGACGAGCCCGACGGACCGGCCGAACCCGACGGCCCCGAGGCTCTCGCCCTCGGCCCCGGGGAGCAGCTTCCCGAGCCGCTGCCAGACGCCGCCGCGGAGCGTGTAGACGGTCGCCGCCCCCGCGCCGGCGCCGTTCGTCCCGAACCCGCGGGCGCGGTCCTGGTCGTCGCCGACGAGCAGGTACGGGACGCCCTCCTCGTCCTCGCCCATCGCAACCGCCGTGCCGAAGCTGTGCTCGTTGTCCGATCCCTCGGTCGTCAGGCGCTGCTCTTCGACCCAGGCGTTTCCGTTGTAGCGGTACACGACGGTCGTGAGTCCATAGCCGCCGACCGCCAGCCGGCCGTCGTGGAAGGCGACGGAGGCGCCAAAGTCAGGGATGTCGACTTCGAGCCGCGCCTGCCGTTCCGACCACGACGTGTACTGGGGCTGGTACCGGTAGAGATCGACCCGCTTGCTTCCGCTCATCCCGACGGCGAGCCATTCGCCCTCGACGTCCATGGCCGTGATCGCGCCGTCCATTCGATCCCGGTCCTTTCTCTCCCACGTCCCGTTCGAGTTGCGGAAGAACACGTAGAGGTCGTGCGTCGTGCCCGCACCCTCATCCTCGCTCCAACCGCTGGCGAACGCCCAGTTGCCCTCGAGCGCGACCACGCCGCCGAGCCCGTGCCGCCGTTCCGGTGTGTATGCACTTCGGTCCATGAACCAGTTGGGACTGTTGTCATAGTCGAAGTAGTCGTCGTTGGCGTCTCGTCCTGCGAAGTCGAGCCGATACGCGTTCGTCTGGTTGTTTCCGTACCAGTGGCGGACGTCTGCCGTGCCGCGAACCTTCAGGCTGGTAAAGGCGCCGGTGGCGCACGGCCCCGCCGTCGTGCGCAAGAGGCCACTCAGGTCATTGCCGTAGGTGTTGAGCTCGAAGCAACTGACCAGATCCGCCGGGGTGACGAGCGCGCCGCCGTACCCAGTGTTGTTCTGGGGTCGGAGGATCCCGCCGAGGACCCACTGGCCATTGCTCCGGCTGTAGACGTAGACGCCACCGTCCTCGTAGCGCGCCTCGATCCACGCGTTGATGTCGTACTGGCAACCGTGGGACGATTCGCCTGGCCAGCAGCCCGGGTTGTCGCTCCAGTTCCGGCTGGCGATAAAATGGTCCCCTACGATCGTGGCCCCTCCGGGCGCGCCGACGATCGCGAGGTCGCCGTCGATGGCGACGGACGCCCCAAGTTGGCTGTACTGGTTCGAGTAGTTGACTGACTGGTGGTTCTCCCAGCCGCCGTTCGACGTGCGCCGGTAGAAGTACGCGGAGCCGGAGCCGGAGTTGGCCGGGGCGCCCGTGAGGATCGCGTCGTCTTCGACGGAGAGGCTGCGGCCGAACTGGCCCGTCGCGGTGACGCCGGTGGGTGTGCTGGAGGCCGTGACGTCGAGACCGAACGAGGCGACCACCTCGGCGTTCGGCTCGAACCGGCGGCCGACGACGCATGCTGGGGCCGAGACGGCCGTGCCGGCGACGGCCTGGACGCAGTATTCGTGCCCGGCGTAGTCGGCCACGGGGCTGGCGTCGGTGTACGCGCCGCCGTCGGCGACGCCCGTCGCCAGCGGGGCACCGTCGCGGGTGACGGTGTACGACGTGTTGACGGCCGACGCGTCCGACCACGCGAGCGTCACCTTGTCGGTGTAGGTCTGCGACGCGCTGAGGGCGACGGGCGCGAGGACGACGGTCCCGCCGGTGTCCTGGTCCCCGCGGCCGCTCACCGGGCGCGCCTCGCCGTAGGCATCGTAGGCCACGACGCGATAGCGGTAGGAGACGCCGTAGTCGGCCGACGTGAATGCGGTGTCGACGCAGCGGGTGTCGGTCGGGCCGGTCGTGCAGACGGCGATGGCGTCGTCGGGCTGGGTGGTGCCGCTCGCTGCGGGCCAGCGGTAGACGCGGTACCCCGCGCCGTCGCGGACGGCCGAGTTGTCGGTCCAGGTGACCTCGACCTGCGCCTCGTACCGGCCGTCGGTGGCCGCCACGGCCGAGGCGGGGAGGAGCTCGCGTCGGCCGGCGTCCTGGGCCATGGGCGCGCCGCTGGCGGAGGCGATGCGGGAGCGCCCGCCGAACGTGTCCGCCAGCGCGTCGGCCGTCTGCGGCCCGCGCTGGTCGTAGGCGCGGACGGCGTAGGTGTAGGCCGTGCCCGGGACGGCCGAGCCGTCCAGGAACGAGGCCCGGTTCGGGCCGACCCGGCCGATGGCCTCCGCGCTGGCGGCCGAGGCCGACGCGGGCCAGCGGTAGACGCGGTAGCCGGCCTCGGCGCCCGAGGCGTCGGTCCACGTCACGCGGACGAACCGCTCGTCGTCGCCCGAGGCCGCGTCGGTGGCAGCGACGCCGGTGGGCGGGCGGAGCGCGTTGTAGCCGGTGTCGCAGACGAGCGCGGTTTCGGTGGCCGATACGCTCGCCAGCAGCTTGCCGAGGTCGCCGTTCGGGTCGAGGGCGGCGCTGCGTCCGTCAGCCTTCGCGACCTCGGCGAGGACCGTCTCCCGGAGCGATCGCCGCAGTGCGGCCGAGGTCGCGCTCGGGACGGTATAGGCGCTCACGCAGTACTCGGCCGGCTCGTCCGACGTCACGTCGCCGTCGGCGTAGCGCGTCGTCGTGGGGTCGAGGAGCGCGATGAGCTCGCGTGCCCCGCCGGGCCGCTGGCGGTAGACCTGGAACGTCATGACGGTCGTTGACGCGTTGCGCCAGGTCACCTCCACGCGGTCCTCGTAGGTCCCGTCCGACGCCGACGGCGCCTCGGGCGCGAGGACATCGGCACGGCGCCCGGTGTCGCGCTGGCTAGCCGTGGCGGCCGAGACAGCGCCGGCGACGGTCGTCGCGGCAACCTCGTACTCGTAGGTCACACCCTGCCGCACGCCGCGGTCGGCGTAGGTGGTCACGTTGGCCTCGGTGCGGGCGACCTCGGCGAACGCCGTCGGGAGGTCGGCGGGGCAGGCGCCGCCGTCTCGGCCCGCCGCGCACCGGCGGCGGACGACGTAGCCGGTCTCGTCCGGGCCGGCGTCGGTCCAGCGGACCTCGATAAGGTCGTCGAACGTGTCGTCCGAGGCGGCGACGGCGGTGGGCGGGCGGAGCCCGGTCCGCGAGCCGACGTCGCAGATCGGCGTGGCCGGCGCGCCGCCGATGTCGGTCGTGACGACGCAGTACTCGGCGTACGCGTCCGGCGCGGCCGTCCCGTCGGTGAACGCGAACGTCTGGCCGGCCACGACCGGGCCGCCCACCGTGACGGTCCCGACGCGGACGGCTCCGGCCCCGAGCGCGCCGTCGGCGTCGCCCGGCGCCGCCAGCGGCTCGCGATAGACCTCGAAGCCCCCTACCGTGAACGCCTCGCCGAGCGACCAGCGGACCGCGACCGCGGCCGGGTCCGTGCCGTCGCTCGCCGCGAGGTCGCGGACGGCCGGGACTCGCACGCGAGCGCCGAAGACCCGGACGACGTCACTCTCGACGCCCTGGGCGACCACCGCTACTCCGTAGGCGTAGGGCTGACCCTGCACCCCGGTCGCATCACGGTAGGCGGTGGTGCTGGCCGGGAGGGTGTCTGCGATCCGGTCACTGGGTCTGAACCCGACCGTCGCCGCGGCCTCGCCAGGCGCCAGCGGGCGGCGGTACACGCGGAGCTGCGTCTGGGGCAACCCCGTCGTGTTGCGCCACGTCAGCGAGACGGCCTCCGCGCTGGCCGTCGTGGCGCGCAGGGCCTCGACCGGCCGGAGGGTCCGGCGCCCCTCGGCGCATGCCGTGCGGCCCCCCGCGCTCTGCACGGCGCAGTACTCGTAGCGCTGCATCGGCCGGGCGCTGGCGTCCACGTAGACGCCCGTCCCCGTCGGCGCCGACGCGATGAGGTCGCCGAGCCGGCCCGACGCGACCTCGCCGTCGGCGAGCACGCGTCGATAGAGGCTGGTGCGCTGGATGGAC
>CAYPVZ010000255.1:0-5224 GCA_964414235.1 uncultured Rhodothermales bacterium
GGGCGGCGGACATCGGCGCGTCGGGCGAAGGGAAGGGGAACGACATCGGGCTCAGGCGGGGAGGTTGGAGGCCAGCCACTGGCGGACCTGCGGCTCGGGCAGGGCGCCCGTGAACTCGGCCGCGACGGCCCCGTCGACGAACAGCTTGACGGCCGGGATGCCCTGGATCCGGTAGCGCTGCGCGAGTGTCGGGTGCGCGTCGGTGTTGATCTTGACGAGGCGCCACGCGCCGCCCGACTCCTTCGCCAGCTTCTCGATGGTCGGGCCGAGCACGCGGCACGGGCCGCACCACGGCGCCCAGAAGTCGACGAGGACGGGCTTCTCGTGGCTCTTGTCGAGCACCTCGGTCTGGAATTGGTCAGCCATGGCGACGGTAGGCATGGAGTACGCTGACCCTGGAAGGTGGGCCGAGGATCCGGACCGGCGCCTCCCTCGGACGATCCTCACGGACGGACGATCCTCACGGAACGTCAGGCAACGCGTCCTCTCTCCTACCGGGGCGCGACTGTCAGCCGGAGACTCCCCGACGCCTCGCCGGCCACGACCCGGGCCACGTAGGCGCCCGGCGCGAGCCCGCTCATGTCCAGCGCCAGCGACTGGCGGCCGACACCGAGCACGCCCGCATCGAGGCGGAGGACCTCGCGGCCGAGAGCATCGACGACCTCGACGCGGACCGGCGTCGGCGTCGCCAGCGTCAGCGCGAGCGTGGCCTGATCCGTGACCGGGTTCGGGAAGAACGACAGATCGGCGAGCCCGGGAGCGGCTTCGGCGGCCGTGTCCCCCACCCGTGTGAACCGGAGCGGCCCCAGGTTGAACCCGCCGGTTCGGACCGCGACTTTCAGGACGTGCTCGCCCTCCGGTAACTCGACGCCCGCGAGCGTCACCGTCTGCCAGTTTTGCCAGCCGCCGGTCACCGGCGCCGTGATCGACCCGAGCGACGCACCGTCGAGGAGCAGGAAGAACCGGCCGCCCGAGCCGCCGCTGGCGACGCGCGCGGCAATGTCGTAGGTGCCCGCTTCGGCGACCGTCACGGTGTACTGGAGCCACTCCGCCGTCTCGATCCAGCCGACGTCATAGCCTCCCGCCTGCGGATCTGTCGAGCGCTCGATGTCGACGCCGTCGTTGCGGTACTGGCCGCCCGTATTGCCGCTTCCGGGCGTGCCCGAGGTGACCCACGGGTCGGTGTCGCCGTAGGCCACGCCGTTGTCGCCGAGGTCGTAGTCGACGGACTGGATCGTGCCCGGGATCACATGGGCGCGGAACGGCCGGGCCGTCGTGCCGAACTCGTCGTCGAACAGCGCCGCCAGCACGCCGGGGCGGAGCCGCGTCCGGTCGAGATTGAGGTTGGACGCCATTGCGAAGAGCGCCGCCCGCGCCGCGCTGGCGGACGGACGGGCGCCCTGTCCCTCCCAGTACCGGACAAGCGCCTCATAGCCCTGGGCGTACGTCGCCGAAACAGGCGACGAGACCGACTCGATCTTCTTGTGCGTCCACCAGTTCCAGCTGATGTCGTTGGCCTCGGCCAGCCGGCGGACGGCGTAGAACCACGGATTCGAGTTCTCACCGGTCTCGCCCAGCCACAACGGCACGCCAGTCCGCTGGCGGAGGTCGAGGAGGTACTGGATGGAATTCTGCCCGACCCCATTCCAGTACTTGTGAAAGGCGAAGACCTGGTTGTCGTCGACGGGGTCCTCGATGGCGCCGAAGTCAGTCGCGTAGTAATTGCCCTCGACGAACAGGATGTGATTCGTGTCCTCCTGGCGGATGGCTGCCGCCAGCCGGGCGTAGAGCGCGCGGAGGTCGGAGCCGGGGACCGACTCGGGCAGGACGGGCTCGTTGATCAGGTCGTAGCCGATGATGAGCGTCTCGTCCTTGTAGCGCCGAGCGATCTCGGTCCAGATGGCGACGGTCCAGTCCTGGTACGGGTCGGGCTCGGTCCAGAGGCGGGCCTCGCCGTCGGAGTCGCTGATGTTGCCGCTGTTCTGGGCGCCCGGCGCGGCGTGCATGTCGAGGATGACCTCGATACCGAGCGGCCGGCACCACGCGAGGAGGTCGTCGATGATGACGAACCCGTCCTCCTTGATCGTCTCGGTCTCGGGGTCCCAGAAGTCGAGGTAGTGGAAGGGCAGGCGGACGTGGTCGTAGCCCCAGGCCGCGATCTGGGCGATGTCCTTCTCTGCCACGTAGTTGGCGCGGTAGAGCGCGAAGAACGCGTCCGCGTCGTTCTCGCCGATGAGGTCGACGATGCGGGCGCGGATCGAGCGCGGCGAGCCGCCGTCGGGCGCCGAGATGTGGAGCATGTAGCCCTCCGGCACGAGCCACCCGCCGAGACCGACGCCCTTCAGGATCACCGGAGTGCCCTCCGGATCGACGATCTGGCCATCCGCCGTGCCGAAGAAGCCGGCGCCCGGCTGCGCGCTGGCGGCGGCTGTCGCCAGCAGGACGAGAATGGAGAAGGTGAGCGAGCGAGCAAACATGGGATCTCGGGGCTAGCGACGGTCTTGAGGGACGGGCGGCGGGCGGAGCGCGTCGGCCAGCCGGCCCTCGTGGATCACGACCGGCCGCTCGGCGCGGAGGCGGCGGACGAGGTCGGCCTCGGCGACAAACGGCGCGAGGGCATCGGCACCGCTGCCCGTGACCTCGGTGCGACGGTCGGAGACGGAGATGACGGCCCAGCTCTCCCCCACCGAGGCCAGCACGGGCTGGCCCAGCGGCGCCGCACGGACGGCCGAGGCATAGGCCTCCACGGCCGACAGCGGCGTGGCCTCGAACGACTCGTAGCCCGGCTGCGCCGCCGCGCGGACGGCCGGTGACCGGAGGCGACTGAGTGCGGCCTCAGCGGCGGCGCGATCCGCGAACGGGACGGCCCAGAAGGTGGCGACGGTCTGGCGGGGCTCCACCTGAAGCCAGCCGGCGACCGCGGCGAGACGTGCGCTGTCGGCCGGCGCGGCTTCGGCGCGGAGGCGCTGGCGGAGCGCGTCCGCCAGCCCGAGACGGCGCATCCGGTCTAGCTCCGCGACGACCTCGGGGCGCTCGGCGACGCCCGCGGCCTCGCCAGCCCGCGCGAGCGCCTCGTTGCGAAGCGCCCGCCCCACCGATGCGCCCGTCCGGTCGCGCGCCTCCGACGGCGGCAGCATGGGCAGCCAGAACACGTAGTCCGCCAGCGTGAACGTCTGCGGCTGGCCGTCGACCTCGAACGTCGCCAGTGGCGTCTCGGGGCGAAAGGCGCCGAGGATCTCGGCCGTCTGGCCGGGGGTGAACCGCTTGTCGCCCGGCTCGGCCTGCTGCGCGTCCGGCAGCGGCTCGCCCTCCATCTCGTCGATGGCCTGGACGAGCGCGACCAGCGCGGGCCGGTTCATCGCCACGTGCCGGGCCTCCATGAAGTCGCGGATGAACGCGTCGCCTTCGAGGCGGCGGCGACGCAGGCGGAACTGGCTCTCGACGCCCTTGCGGCGGCGCAGGAACTCGTCCTCGGCCAGCAGCGGGTTGCGCAGCACATCCTCGACGTAGACGATGTGGAGGCCCATCCGGCTGCGCACCGGCGGCGCGACCTCGCCGACGGGCGTCGTGAAGGCGGCCTCGGCGAAGGCATCGTCCAGTTGCCAGTAGCTAACGGCGCCGAGCAGGCCTGCCGTCGAGTCGCGCGTGCCGTAGAGGTCCCACGCTTCCTCCAGAAATGGCCGGCCAGCACGGAGGCGGGCGTAGGCCGCGCGCGCCGAGTCCTCATTCGTGTAGAACAGCTGGCGGACGACGCGCTGCTCGCTCCCCAGACGGTACGCCGTCCGCACCTCAGCGTCGGTCGGCGCCGCCAGCGTGTCGAGCACGGTCGACTCGTAGTAGGCCGCGCCGAGCAGGCGGCGCCGGGCCATCTCCTGAGCGGCCTGGAGCGCACTGTCGGTCGCCAATCCGCGCCGCTCGGCCTCAGCGCCGAGGAGGTAGGCGTCGACGAGCGCGTCGAAGTGGCGCTGGCGGAGCGCCTCCGTGTCGTTCTGGCCCGTCGTGACGAGGTAGTCGACGTAGGACCGGAGGAAGTCGTCGCGGGTCAGGTCGAGGCCGTCGACGGTGGCGAGGACGGGGTCTTCGGGCGCGTCGTCGCCACAGCCGGCGGCGAGGGCAAGGCAGAGTGCCGCGGCGAGCGTCGCCAGCGCACGGCTGGCGGGGCGTCGGGAGTCAGTCATCGGGGTCGGCCCGGCGCATGGAGGGCGGCCGGGCCCGGAATCTCGTCGCTGCGGCCGGCTAAAATTCCAGGCGAAGGTCGAACAGCGTCGCGCTGCCGAGCAGATCGAACGGGAGGTAGCCCACGTCGACGCCGAGGCGGTAGCCGCCGACGTCGGCGCGGACGCCGCCGCCGAAGCTGTAGTGGCTGGCGACGTCCTCGACGAACGCGTCGCGGTAGCCGCCGCGCAGCTCCAGCGCGACCGGGCCAGCGTCGTAACTCAGAAGACCGCCGAGGTCGGCGTTGAGCACGTTGTCGTTCGTCTGCTGCGTGTCGGCGAGGAGGCGGAGCTCGGCGCCGCCAGCCCGGAAGACGGGCGCGCTCGCGCCGAACCGGAACGAGAGCGGCATGTCCCACCGCTCCATGTCGATCTCGGACACCACGTTCTCGTTGTTGCCGTTCGTCCCCTCGTCCACGTCGATCGTGCGCTGGGCGTTGATGCCCGACATCTGCATCTTCGTGCCGAAGTTCTGGATCGAGGCAGCAATGGTGAGCCCGTTGAACCCGGTGTCGAGCGAAATGCCGAAGTCGGCCGCGAAGCCCATCGCGCTCATGTCCCAGATGGACTGGCGCACGACCTTGGCCGTGCCGCCGAAGTAGAACGCCTCCGTGAGCGGGCGGGCATAGCTCACGCCGAAGCTGAAGTCGCTCGCGCCGAACGTGTCCCCGGTCCCCTCCGGCTGGCGCTCCGTCCGGACCTCGTCGCGCCCATAGGCCACTGAGGCGACACTGACGCCGAGGACGCCGCTCGGTCCTACCGGGAGCGTGACGGCCGCCGCATTGTAGCGCATGTCCGCCACCCACTCGTGCTGGGTAAGGAACAGGCTACCCGAGTTCGAGCCGTAGCGGCGGGCCGCACCGGCCGGGTTCCAGAAGAGCGCGTCGGCGCCGGTCGCCGTTGCGACGTAGGCGTGGCCAAGCGACTGGCCGCGTGCGCCGGCCCCGAGCGTGAGGAAGGGGGCCGCCGTCGTGGCGACGCGGTCCTGGGCGCCAGCCGGGGCGCTGGCG
>CAYPVZ010000256.1:0-5223 GCA_964414235.1 uncultured Rhodothermales bacterium
TCCGAGAGGTGGTGCCACGCGTCGGCCTCGACGGCGCCGCTGCCGATCTCCTCGCCCACAGCCTTCACGCGCCGCGACAGGATCGTCTTAAGCACGACCACGCCGACGAGCACGAGCAGCGTCCACGGCGCCGGCAGGTGGTGCGGCATCAGGATCTCGCGGACCGATGCGACGGTGATGCCGACGGCGGCGCCCAGCAGCAGCACCGCCACCACGACCGCCGAGAGCGCCTCGGCCTTGCCGTAGCCGAAGTGGAACGCCTCGTCCGCCGAGCGGGCCGAGACGCGGAGCCCGCGCCAGACCACGAGCGACGAGAACACGTCCATCGACGACTCCACGCCGTCCGCCACGAGGGCGTACGAGTGGCCGACGATGCCGGACAGCACCTTCACCACGACGAGCCCGGCGTTCGCCAGCAGCCCCGTCTGGGCCGCGCGCACCCCGCGCCGGACGCGCTCGGCACGCGCGGCGTCCGGCGACGGGAGCGGGGGCGGGGCGGCAGACATGGCGGGCGGCGGGGCGGCCCTGAACGCGGCGCGCCCCGCGAGGTCCCTACGCCTCCAGCGTCGTCGCGAGCGCCTTCTCCAGCACGCCGAGGCCGGCGTCGAGGTCGGACTCGGAGATCGTCAGCGCCGGGCGGAAGCGGATCGAGCGCGGGCCGCAGCCGAGCACGATGAGGCCGCCCTCGTAGGCCGCCTCGCGGACCGCGTTGCGCGCCTCGGTGTCCGGCAGGTCGAAGGCGCAGAAGAGGCCGCGGCCGCGCGCGTCCGTCACGCCCTCGAAGCGCGCCTCGAACTCGTGCAGCTTCGCCATCAGGTGCGCGCCCTGCTGGCGGACGTTGCCGACGAGGTCCTCGGCCTCGATCACTTCCAGGATCCGGTCGAAGCGGACCATGTCGACCAGGTTGCCGCCCCACGTCGAGTTGATGCGGCTCGACTTCTGGAAGACGTTGTCGTCCACCTCGTCCACGCGCGGGCCGGCGAGGATGCCGCAGACCTGGGTCTTCTTGCCGAAGGCGATCACGTCCGGCACCACGCCGAGCGCCTGGAAGGCCCAGAACGAGCCCGTCAGCCCGACGCCGGTCTGGACCTCGTCGAAGATCAGCAGCGCCTCCTCCTCGTCCGCCAGATTCCGGAGGGCCTGGAGGAAGGCCGGGCGGAAGTGGTTGTCGCCGCCCTCGCCCTGGATCGGCTCGATGATGATCGCTGCGATCTCGTCCGGGTTGTCGATGAAGGCCTGCTTGGCCTCCGCCAGCGCGGCGGCCTCGCGCGCCTCCGTGTCCCCGCCGCGGATCTTGGGCGTCGAGATGCGCGGCCAGTCGAACTTCGGGTAGCCGGCGACCTTGTTGGGGTCGGTGTTCGTCAGCGACATCGTGTAGCCGCTCCGGCCGTGGAAGGCCTCCTTGAAGTGGAGGATCTTGTGGCCGCGCTCGTGTGAGTAGCCCTTGAGCGCGTTCTTGCGCACCTTCCAGTCGAAGGCCACCTTGAGCGCGTTCTCGACGGCGAGCGCGCCGCCCGAGACGAAGAAGGCGTGCGGCAGCTCCGGCGGGATCCCGACGCGGTCGAACGTCTGCACGAAGCGCGCGAAGTGGGCCGTGTACACGTCCGAGTTGGCCACCTTGTTGAGGGCCGCGTCCATCAGCCGCTCGCGGAAGCCCTGCGCCTCCACCGAGTCGCCCGCCAGCCCGTCGTGGTTCATGCCCAGCGGGTTGGAGGCGTAGAAGGTGAAGAAGTCGATGTAGTCCCGCCCGGTGACAGCGTCGCGGAGGCGCGCGCCCCGGCTGCCCTCCATGTCGAGGACGATGGGGTAGCCGTCGGCCAGGATGTGGCGGCCCAGGATGTCGCGGACCTGGAGGGCGCCCGGAAGCGCTTTTTTCTCGGAGGGGACGGAGATCTGCATGCGGGTCGGGAAGGGGTCGGGGGGCAGAGAGCGTCGGACGGCGAAGATACCCGAGCGCGCGCCCTCCCCGCCCGCTGGCGGCGCCCCGCCCCGGAGCCCCTCCGCCAGCCGCAGCGGCGAGAGGGACGACCCGCGGGCACTCGCCCTGCACCTCCCGGCCTCTCGTCTCCAGAACAGGGCCTGTTCTGTCAGAGAACAGGGGCTATTTACCGGAAGAACAGGGGCTATTCTGCCGGAGAACAGGGCCTGCTCTGGCGAGACGCCGCGCCCCCTCGCCTCCGCCGGGGCCGCCTCTCGGGCGCCGAGTCCCCGCGGGCGACGGGCGCCGACGGGGGCCGACCACGGGAGCCGCCGGGGCGCTGGCGAGTCGGCCCGCGTGCACGAGGGCCTCACACGAACGCCGCGACCCGGCGCGTACCTTCGACGTACGGTTTCCCGCACCGCCCGCGTCCTCTCCCCGGACCGACGCACCTCCCGATGGAAACGCCCCGCACCGCCGCCCGCCGCCCCGGCGAGGTCGCCCTCAAGACCGCCGCCCCCGCCCCCGACCTCCTGACGGTCGAGTCCGAGGGGGATGGGTTCGCCCTGGAGCTGCCCGTGGTGCAGAAGCCGCAGGTGGCGAACCGGCCCGGCGGCCGGCCGTCGTGGCTGCGCGCGAAGCTGCCCTACGGCGAGACGTTCCGCGACATCCAGCAGACCATCGAGGACTTCAACCTCCACACGGTCTGCTCGTCGGCGCGGTGCCCGAACATGGGCGAGTGCTGGAGCGCGGGCACGGCCACGTTCATGATCCTGGGCAACGTGTGCACGCGCGGCTGCTCGTTCTGCGCCGTGCTCACGGGCCGGCCCGAGCAGAAGGACCTCGACTACGACGAGCCCCGGCGCGTGGCCGAGGCGGCCCGCCTGATGGGCCTCCAGCACGTGGTCGTGACGTCGATCAACCGCGACGACCGCGAGGACGGTGGGGCGCCGATCTTCGCCGAGACGATCCGGCTGGTGCACGCGCAGGACCAGACCATCGAGGTGCTGATCCCGGACATGCGCGGCATCCGGAGCGCGCTGGAGACGGTCTTCGAGGCGCGCCCCGAGGTGCTCAACCACAACGTCGAGACGGTGCCGCGGCTGTACCGCCGCGTCCGCCCGCAGGCGGACTACCAGCGGTCGCTGGACGTGATCCAGCTGGCGAAGACCGAGTACGGGCTGCGCACGAAGAGCGGCATCATGGTCGGCCTCGGCGAGCGCAAGGAGGAGGTGGTGGAGCTGATGGCCGACTTCGCGGCGCACGGCGTCGACGTGATGACCATCGGGCAGTACCTCCAGCCGACGCGCCACCACCTGCCGGTCGAGGAGTTCGTCCACCCGGACGTGTTCGCGTGGTACAAGGAGCAGGGCGAGGCGCTGGGCATCGAGCACGTCGAGAGCGGGCCGCTCGTGCGGAGCTCGTACCACGCCGAGCGGCACGTCTAGGCCGGGCACCGGGCGGGCGCGGCGGCGTTCACCCGCCATGCGCTCCCGCCTCGTCCCCCCGCTCCTCCTGCTGGCGCTCGTCGCCAGCGCCGGCTGCCGGACCGTCGTCGACTCGGTCGCGGGCGTCTTCGGCCCCGGCGACGTCGGCGACGTCGTCGACGCGCACGTCGTCTACCGCCTCCGGCCGGACTGCAAGACGCTGCTCGCGCGGACCATCTCCAGCGGCTACACGGTCCTGACGCCGACCGGGACGCTGGACGAGGCCGCCGGGCGCGCCTCCGCGTCCGCCAGCGCGCCGGTCGAGGAGACGGGCGTGTTCGAGGGGCCGGTGCGGACGGGCGAGGTGGTGTTCCGCTACGTCCCGCCCGCGGCCTCCGAGACGTGGGCGTCCGGCCCGGTCGACATGGTCGCCGAGGTCGACGCGGTGCGCCTTACCCTCGAAGACGGCGCCGACCGGCTGCTCCAGCTCTGCGGGCCGCTCCCCGAGCCGGCCGTCCCGGACCCGACGATCCCCCGCATCCCCGCCTTCGCCGACACCACCCAGTGAGCCGCCTGACTTCGTCTTCCCCAGAGGGGTTCGCCCGCCCGCCGCGCTACGATGCCGCCGACGCCCAGGCCTACGTCGACTTCATGCTCGCGCTCGTGGGCGACCGGGACCCGCTGGCGATGCTCGCCGCCGCGCCGGACCGGATCGCGGAGGCCGTGGCCGGGCTGAGCGAGGACGCCGCGCGTGCCCCCGAGCCCGCCAGCCGCCGCGACAAATCGGGCGACGGGTGGTCGGTGCTCCAGATCCTCCGCCACCTCGCCGACTCCGAGGTCGTCTACGGCTACCGCCTCCGCCTCATCGTGGCCGACGCGGCCCCGCCCGCCATCCCGGGCTACGACCAGGACGCCTGGGCCGGGACGCTCCACTACCACCGCGGCACGGTCGCCGAGGCCGTCGAGGACCTCCGCTGCGGCCGACGCATGACGCTGCGCCTGTTCGAGTCGCTGGAGGGGGACGAGTGGGAGCGCTACGGACTGCACTCGGAGCGTGGCGAAGAGAGCGTCCGGCGGATCGCGACGCTGCTGGCGGCGCACGACGTCAACCACGAGCGCCAGATCAAGCGCGTCCGCGAGGCCATCGGAGAGTAATCGCGGTGGAGATCGGCGTGGCTATCCTTGCGGTCGCCCGTCCTGGACGACGCCGATGCTCCGTTCCCTGCTGCCCGCCCTCGCCGCTCTCCTGCTCGCCGCGCCCGCCAGCGCGCAGCGCGACTCGCTCGACGCCGTCCTCGACGCCGCCCACGCGGCGGGCGCGTTCGACGGCATCGTCCTCGTCGGGCGCGGCGACCGCGTCGTCTACCGCCGCGCCGTCGGGCTGGCGGATCGGTCGTGGGGCGTGCCGAACGCGGCCGACACGCGATTTCCGTGGGCCTCGATCACGAAGCAGCTCACGGCAGCCGTCATCCTCCAGCTGGTGGACGAGGGGCGGCTGACGCTCGACACGCCCCTCGGCGACGTGCTCCGCGGCCTCCGCCCTCAGCACGCGGGCCGCGTGACGATCCGCCAGCTGCTCTCGAACAGCTCCGGACTGCCGCACGAGGAGGCGCTCGCCCCGGCCTTCTCGACGCTCCCGGACCGCGAGGCCGCGACGATCATCGGCCGCGCGCTCGTGGCCGACCTCGCCTTCGAGCCGGGCTCGACGTTCCGCTACACGAACACGGACTACCGGGTGCTGGAGCGTGTGATCGAGGCGATCACCGGGACGAGCTACGCCGAGGCGCTGCAGACGCGGATCCTCGGCCCGCTGGGCATGACCGAGACCGCGCTCGTCCGCGACGACCGCGTCGAGCCGCGCCTGCCGACGGGCTACCT
>CAYPVZ010000257.1:0-5216 GCA_964414235.1 uncultured Rhodothermales bacterium
GGCCCAGCGTTGCGGCGGAGAGCGGGAAGCCCGGGTGAGGATGCTCCCGGCTGGCGGCCGAGTGGGGCAGGGCTGATACGGCGGGGGACTCATCCGGTTCACGTTTGATATGGCTCCACTTAACCGGCGGCGTTCTTTCCTAGATTGACGCTCCGCCTTTCCCCCAGCCCGATGCGTTTCCTCGCCGCGGCCGCCGTCGCCGCCCTCCTCGTCGCGCCCGCGAGCGCGCAGAAACTCGACCTCATCGGCGTGGTCGAGCTCCCCACGATCCCGCGCCCGGGCGCCGACGATCCGAACCAGCCCGAGCGCAGCATCGGCATCCCCGACGTCGTCGGCGGCTCCGACGTCTGGGCCTACACCGCCAACGACGGCTCCGAGTACGCGCTCATGGGCGACGTGAACGGGATCTCGATCGTGGCCGTCCCCTCGCTGGAGGTCGTCGCTCACATCGACGGGCCGACCGAGAACGACATGTTCTTCCACCGCGACATCAAGACGTACGGGTCGTTCGCGTACGTCGTGACGGAGAACTACGGGCCGAACGAGGGGCTTCAGGTGATCGACCTCCGAGGCCTGCCGCACCACGCCGAGGAGGTCGCGGTCGTCCGGGGTGAGAACGACCGGCTCGTCTCCAGCCACAACCTCTCGATCGACATCCAGACCGGCCACGCCTACGTGCTCAACTCGAGCAACGACGGCATCGTCATCGTCGACCTCGCCGACCCCATCGCACCGACGGAGGTCGGGTTCATCCAGGTCGCCGACCTCCACGACGTCTACGCCCGGAACGACACGGTCTGGGTGGCCGAGGGCCGCGAGCCGACGTTCTCCGTCTGGAATGCCTCCGACAAAGCCGCACCCACCCTGATCGAGCGCGTCACGGTCCCCGCCGCTGGCTACGTCCACAACATCTGGCCGACCGACGACGGCGCGTACGCGCTGACGACCGAGGAGACGGTCGACAAGACGGTGAAGGTGTGGAACCTCGAAGACCCCCAGAACCCGACGCTCATCGGCAACTGGCTCGGCAGCAGCCGGCTGGCGCACAACGTCCAGATCAAGGGCGACTACGCCTTCCTCTCGCACTACGCCTCGGGCGTCTACGTGCTCGACATCTCGGACATCGAGAACCCGGTCGAGGTGGCCCACTTCGACACGTTCGTCGACAACGACGACGCGGCGTTCTACGGCAACTGGGGCGTCTCGCTGCCCTCGCCGGGCGGCTACCTCTACGGGAGCAACCTCGAGGGCCAGTTGACGGTGCTCCGCTGGAACCCGAACGCGCCCAACCTCTAGCGCTTCAGTCGGTTCGCCGACGGCCCGCGCCCGCCCTGGCTCCGTGCCAGGGCGGGCGTTTTGATGCGCGTCGCCAGCGCTGAGGACTCGTCGTAGACTGACGGCCCCTCCCATGACCGTCATGCGCCGCCTCGTCCTCGCCACCGCTCTGCTGGCGGCCTCCGCCAGCGCCCAGCGGCTGGACCTCGTCGGGACCGTCGACCTGCCGGCCATCGTGACGGACTCGCTGGAGACGGGCGGCTCCGACGTCTGGGGCTACGTCGCGCCCGACGGCTCGGAGTACGCGCTGATGGGCGACATCGAGGGCGTCTCCATCGTCGCCGTGCCGAGCCTGGAGGTCGTTGCCCACATCCCGGGCGCGACGGAGGACGCGGTTTGGTACTGGCGCGACATCAAGACGTACGGCCATTACGCCTACATCGTCACCGAGGCGGTCGGGGAGCACGAGGGGCTCCAGGTGGTCGACCTCTCGGGCCTGCCGGCGCGCGCCGAGATCGTCGCCGAGGTGAAGGGGCCGGACGACCAGCTCGTTTCGTCACACAACCTGTCCATCGACACGGCGACGGGCCACGCCTACGTGCTCAGCTCGAACGGCTCGCCGGTCTATGTCCTCTCGCTCGCGAACCCCGAGGCGCCCGAGGTGGTCGGCCAGATGGACGACGTCGGCAGCGTGCACGACGTCTACGCGTACGAGGACCGGGTCTACGTGGCCGAGGGGCGCGAGCCGTCGTACTCGATCTGGGACCTGAGTGACAAGAGCGCGCCGCGCCTGCTCACGCGCGTGGGGGTCCCGAACGCCGGCTACGTCCACAACATCTGGCCGACGGCCGACGGGCGCCACGTCCTCACGACGGAGGAGACGGCCGAGAAGACGGTCAAGGTGTGGGACCTCTCGGACGTGGAGAACCCGGAGCTGGTGGGCGAGTGGCTCGGCGCCAACCGGATCGCGCACAACGTCCTCGTCGACGGGCGCTACGCGTTCCTCTCGCACTACACGGCCGGCGTCTACGTCCTCGACCTCGACGACCTCGCCAACCCAACCGTCGTCGCGCACCACGACACATACCCGAAGAACGACGACGTGACGATGGACGGCAACTGGGGCGTGACGCTCCCCTCGCCGGGCGGCTACGTCTACGGCAGCGACGGCACGGGCCAGCTCACCGTTCTCCGGTGGACGCCGCCCGCGGATCTGTAGCCCCTTCGCCGCTGGCGGCGCGCGTCGCCAGCGGGGCCACAACGCCATGACGAGCGACGAATCGGAGCTCTACGCCTACGTCTTCGCACGGGCCAGGTCCGGAGTCTTTCTGACAGGCACCATCCTGGACCAGGGAGGCTTGGCGCTTTTCGTCTATCCCCTCTTCGTGCTCGTGCTGAACCCGGTCCTGCCAGGGGGACCGTATCCGGTTCCATCCTGGCCGGACGCTCTTGCGAACACGGGATTCGTGGTCGCCGTAATCGGGAGGGGTATCGCCTATCTCGCGGATCGCGACGTCCGTCGAGATCAGGGATATGAGGGACGTGGGCCGGTCCCGTGGACGTTCCCGTGGGCGTCCGAAGCAACTCGGAGGGCACGGTGGGTGACGCAGCGCGCCTATCAAGATGCCCGCCACGAGGCGTCCTGGGTGCACCGGGTGATCGCGACGGCCCAGCTCACGATCTCGACCTCTGTCAGTCTGAGCATCTTGGCCGCGGTCGTTGCCGCTCTCGCCTAGGCCGATGCCGTCGGCGCGCGTCGCCAGTTGCGAAGGGAGAGGTACGTTGAGGCGCCCCCTGACTCCGACGCGATGACCGGCACCGGACGGCTCGAAGCCTTCAGCGACGGCGTGCTCGCCATCGTCATCACCATCATGGTGCTGGAGATGAAGGTCCCGCACGAGCCGAGCGTCGAGGCGCTGCGCCCGCTCGTGCCGGTCCTCCTGAGCTACGTTCTCAGCTTCGTCTACGTCGGCATCTACTGGAACAACCACCACCACCTGCTCCGGGCGACGGAGCGCGTGAGCGGGGGCGTGCTCTGGGCCAACCTCCACCTGCTGTTCTGGATCTCGCTCGTTCCGTTCGTGACCGGCTGGATGGGCGAGAACGGGTTCGCACCGGTCCCGGCGGCGCTCTACGGCGTCGTGCTGCTGGCGGCGGCCCTCGCCTACTGGCTGCTCGTCCGCGCGATCCTGCGCGAGCAGCCGCCCGGCTCGGTGCTGGCGGCGGCCGTGGGGCGGGACCTCAAGGGCACGATCTCGCCGCTGATCTACGTCGTCGCCATCGGACTGGCGTTCGTCTGGCCGTGGGCGGCGTGCGCGCTTTACGTGGTCGTCGCCCTGCTGTGGCTGGTGCCCGACCGGCGCATCGAGCGGGCGCTCGCGGCCGACGAGAACACCCCTGAGGAGCGCTCGGGGCGGAATCGAATGAACGGGTGACTGGGATTCGCCGGGTTTCGCGTAGAGGAGAGCGAACCCCTCCCTCCTCGCCATGCGCCGTTTTGCCCTCGCCCTGATGCTCCCCCTCGCCGCCTGTGGAGGCGGAGGCAACGACGACGACTTCGACGGCGACATCGAAGAGGCCTCCGAGACCGGCGTGCTCGGCCGCATGGGCCAGATGCGCGACGCGATGAACCAGCTGGAGGAGCAGGCCAACCGGCCACCGGCCGAGCCCATCAACTTCCGCGACCTCCGCGAGCACCTTCCGGCCGAGATCGACGGGATCGCGCAGGGCCAGACCGAGGGCTCTACCGACGGGCTCGGCGGGTTCTCGATCTCGCGCACCGAGGCCGAGTACCCGGGCGACGACAACCGCCAGTTCGACGTGGCCATCACCGACCTCGGCGCGCTCCCCTCCGCGGCCATGTTCGGCGTCGGCTGGACGATGACCGACATCGACCGCGAGTCGGGCTCGACGTCCGAGCGGACCGTCACGTTCGGTGGCAACCGGGGCTACCGGAAATACGACGCGGAGCGTCGGCGCGGCGAGTTCCAGCTGTTCGTCGGCGACCGGTTCCTGGTGAAGGTCGAGGGCGACGGCGTGGACGAGGACGCCATCGAGGCGGCGCTCCGGTCCGTGGACCTGAGCGGCCTGGCCGCGCGCCGCGACGAGGGCCGGCCGGACGCCTGAGCCGCTGGCGGTTCGTGCCGCCAGCGCGGCGGCCGGGGAGGGGCGTCTCTCGGCGAATCACCTCTCTGTGAGGAGACGCCCCTACGTCGGGTCTTCCGAGAGCGGGCGCGTCGTGTGGACCTCCTTGACCTCGGCCGTCGGCGCGATGTGGAGCTCCTTGAGCTGGACCTCGTCGACATAGTCCGGCGCGTTCGACATGAGCTCGGCGGCCTGCTGCGTCTTGGGGAACGCGATGACGTCGCGGAGGGACGTCGCGCCGGTCAGGTGCATCACCATCCGGTCGAGGCCGAGGGCGATGCCGCCGTGGGGCGGGGCGCCGAAGCGGAGCGCGTCGAGCAGGAAGCCGAAGCGGCGCTGGGCCTCCTCCTCGTCGATGCCGAGGAGCTCGAACATGCGGCTCTGGACGTCCGAGCGGTGGATCCGGATGGAGCCGCCGCCGAGCTCGGAGCCGTTGAGCACGAGGTCGTAGGCGCGGGCGCGGACCTCGCCGGGCGCGTCCGCCAGCTTGCCGAAGTCCTCGGGCGCGGGGCTCGTGAACGGGTGGTGCATGGCGTAGTAGCGGCCGTCCTCCTCGGAGTACTCGAAGAGCGGGAAGTCGGTCACCCAGAGGAACTCCCAGGGCCCGTCGGCGCCCGCGGGGACGAGGCCGATCTCGCGCGCCATGTGGAGGCGGAGGTCGCCCATCTGCTCGAACACCTTGGGCGCAGGGCCGGCCAGCACCAGCACGAGGTCGCCCGCCTCGGCGCCGACGGCGTCGATGACGCCCTGCATCCGCTCGCGCGGGAAGACCTCGTCCTTGACCGACTGGCTGAAGT
>CAYPVZ010000258.1:0-5212 GCA_964414235.1 uncultured Rhodothermales bacterium
GCGACGTGGTGATCACGGCCGACCAGAGCCGCCGCGGCGGGCGGACCGTCGCGCTCAAGGCCAACGTCGACGAGGCGGTGCGGCTGGCGGAGGCCGAGGGCCAGCCGGTCCGCAAGGTGCTCGTCGTGCAGAACACGGGCGGCAACATCCCCTGGGACGACGGCCACGACGTGTGGGTCCACGAGGCGACGGCCGCCGCCAGCGCCGAGTGCGCCTGCGAGGAGATGGACGCCGAGGACCCGCTCTTCATCCTCTACACCTCGGGCTCGACGGGCAAGCCCAAGGGCGTCCTCCACACGACCGGCGGCTACTGTGTCTGGACCAGCCTCACGCACGAGAAGGTCTTCGACCTCCACGACGACGACGTCTACTGGTGCTCCGCCGACGTCGGCTGGATCACGGGCCACAGCTACATCGCCTTCGGGCCGATGATCAACGGGGCCACGCAGGTCCTCTTCGAGGGCATCCCGACCTACCCCGACGCCGGGCGCTTCTGGGACGTCGTCGACAAGCACGGCGTGACGCTGTTCTACACGGCGCCGACGGCCATCCGCGCGCTTATGGCCCAGGGCGACGCCTTCGTCACGCGCTCCTCGCGCTCGACGCTCCGCGTGCTCGGAACGGTCGGCGAGCCGATCAACCCGGAGGCGTGGCGCTGGTACTCCGACGTCGTCGGCGACGGGCGCTGCCCCATCGTCGACACGTGGTGGCAGACGGAGACGGGCGGGATCATGATGGTCGGGCTGCCGGGCGCGGTCTCGCAGAAGCCCGGCGCGGCCGGCTTCCCGTTCTTCGGCGTAAAGCCTCGCGTCGTCGACCAGGAGGGGAAGGAGTTGACGGGCGCCGCCGAGGGCATCCTGCTGATCGAGGACTCGTGGCCGGGCCAGGCGCGGACGGTCTACGGCGACCACGACCGGTTCGTGACCACCTACTTCTCGGCCTACCCCGGCTTCTACTTCACCGGCGACGGCTGCCGCCGCGACGAGGACGGCTACTACTGGATTACGGGCCGCGTGGACGACGTGATCAACGTCTCGGGCCACCGGATGGGCACGGCCGAGGTCGAGAGCGCGCTCGTGCTCCACGACGCCGTCGCCGAGGCCGCCGTGGTCGGCGTGCCGCACGACATCAAGGGCCAGGCGATCTACGCCTACGTCTCGCTCGTCGCCGGCCCTGCACCGACCGAGGACCTCCGCGACGAGCTCCGCCAGCACGTCCGCCACGTCATCGGGCCGATCGCCTCGCCCGAGTTCCTCCAGTTCGCCATCGGCGGGCTGCCCAAGACGCGCTCCGGCAAGATCATGCGCCGCATCCTGCGCAAGATCGCCGCCAACGAGCACGACGCGCTCGGCGACACGTCGACGCTGGCGGACCCCGAGGTCGTCGAGAAGCTGATCACGGGCCGCCGCAACCGGCCCGAGGATGAGCGCGACGGCTGGCTCGGCTAACCCTCTGTCTCCCATGACCAAGCACGATTACTGGCGGAGCCAGCTCCGCCGCATCGCGATGCTCCTCGCCGTCTGGGCCGTCGTCGCCTTCGGGCTGTCGATCGTCCTGGCGCCGGTCCTCAACCGGGTCTCGTTCGGCGGCGTGCCGCTCGGGTTCTGGATGGCGCAGCAGGGCAGCCTGTTCGTGTTCGTCGTCCTGATCTGGCTCTACGCCCGCGCCAGCGACCGCGCCGACCGCGCCGCCGGCCTCGACGAGACCGCCGCGACGACCTCGTTCGCCTCGGAGGCGCACTGACCGTGCCACCGCTCCCCTCCTAGCCACCGGCTGGCGGACGCGCGCCGCCACCGCCACACACGTACGCATGGGCATCCAGGAATGGACGTGGGTCACCGTTGGCCTGACGTTCGCGGCCTACCTCACCATCGGCTACCGCAGCCGCGTGGCGTCCACGCGCGGGTTCTACGTGGCTGGCCAGGGCGTCGGGCCCATCGCCAACGGCGCGGCGACGGCGGCCGACTGGATGAGCGCGGCCTCGTTCATCTCGATGGCCGGCCTCATCGCCTTCCTCGGCTTCGACGGCAGCGTCTACCTCATGGGCTGGACGGGCGGCTACGTCCTCCTCGCGCTCCTGCTGGCGCCGTTCCTCCGCAAGTTCGGCCAGTACACCGTGCCCGACTTCGTCGCCGAGCGCTACGACTCGCAGGCAGCGCGCGTCGTGGCGGCGGTCGCGGCCATCTTCGTCTCGTTCACGTACGTGGCCGGGCAGATGGCGGGCGTCGGCGTCGCCTTCAGCCGGTTCCTCGGCGTCGGCTTCGCGCAGGGCGTGATGATCGGGATGGTGATCGTGGCCTTCTTCGCGACGCTGGGCGGGATGAAGGGGATCACGTACACGCAGGTCGCTCAGTACTGCGTGCTGATCGTGGCCTACACGATCCCGGCCGTCGCCATCGCGATCCTCCTGTTCGGCAACCCGATCCCGCAGGTCGCCCTCGGCAGCGCGGTCCCGCTCCTCGACGGGCTCCAGGCCGACCTCGGTCTCGACCCGTACACGAGCCCGTTCGCCAACACGAACGCGCTCAACGTCTTCTGCATCACCGCCACGCTGATGCTCGGGACGGCCGGGCTGCCGCACGTCATCGTCCGGTTCTACACCGTGAAGTCGGTCCGCGCCGCGCGCTGGTCGGCGTTCTGGGCGCTCCTCTTCATCACGCTGCTCTACGCGACGGCGCCCGCGCTGGCGGTCTTCGCCAAGACGTACCTGCTCCAGCAGTACACCGAGCTCGGACCGGACGGCTTCCTCGCGCTCCCGTGGGTCCAGAACTGGGCCGCGACCGGCCTCATCGACACGCAGGCCATCGCGAGTAGCGGCGGCGACGTGAGCGTGTTCCTCGGCGCCATCAACCGCGACATCATGGTGCTGGCGACGCCCGAGATCGCCGGCCTCGGGCCGTTCATCGTGGCCCTCGTCGCCGCCGGCGGCCTCGCGGCGGCACTGTCGACGGCGTCCGGGCTGCTCCTCGTCATCTCGTCCAGCCTGGCGCACGACATCTATGGCAAGATCCTGAGGCCGGAGGCGACCGACGCCCAGCGGCTCCGCGTGGGGCGCGCGATGATCCTCGTGGCCGTCGTGCTGGCGGGCATCCTGGGGATCTACCCGCTCGGGTTCGTGGCCGAGGTCGTCGCGTTCGCCTTCGGGCTGGCGGCGGCTTCTTTTTTCCCGGTCATCGTGCTCGGCATCTTCTGGAAGCGGGCGACCAAGCAGGGCGCCATCGCCGGCATGGTGGCCGGGCTCGCGTTCACGTTCGTCATGATCGTGCTGATGCGGGCGAACGTGGTCGCGCCGTCGGTCTTTCCGGAGCCGATCCTCGACAGCTTCCTCGGCATCCAGGCGCAGGGCATCGGGTTTGTCGGGATGCTGCTCAACGTGGCCCTCGTGGTCGGCGTGTCGCTGGCGACGGCGCCGCCCGCGCCGCGCATCCAGCGGATGGTCGAGCAGATCCGCTACCCCCGCGTCCTCGCCGAGGCGGAGTTGGAGACGGACTGAGCGGGCCGGGCGGATCCTTTACTTGTTGCGACAAGTAGATCTGCTCCACTCCTCTCTGCCCCCATGATCGCCGTCACCGGATCGACCGGCCACCTCGGCCGCCTCGCCATTGCCGCCCTCCTCGACCGCGGCGTCCCCGCCTCCGATATCGTCGCCCTCGCCCGCGACACCGGCAAGGCCGCCGACCTCAGCGTCCCCGTCCGCGAGGCCGACTACGACCGCCCCGAGACGCTGGCGGCTGCGCTCGACGGCGTCGACACGCTCCTGCTGATCTCGTCCAGCGCGGTGGGCCAGCGGGCCCGGCAGCACCGCGCGGTGATCGACGCGGCGAAAGAGGCCGGTGTCGAGTTCATCGCCTACACGAGCATCCTCCACGCCGACACGTCGGAGATCGGGCTCGCCGAGGAGCACCGCCAGACGGAGGCGCGGCTCGCCGAGAGCGGGATCCCGACCGTCCTCCTCCGCAACGGCTGGTACACCGAGAACTACACGGGCTCCATCGGTGCGGCCGTCGACCACGGCGTCGTGATGGGCAGCGCGGGTGACGCGAAGATCGCCGCCGCCCCACGCGCCGACTTCGCCGAGGCCGCCGCCACCGTCCTCACGTCCGACGAGGACCAGGGCGGGCGCATCTACGAGCTGGCGGGCCAGCCGTTCACCATGGCCGAGTACGCCGCCGAGGTCGCCCGCCAGTCGGGGAAGGACGTGGTCTACCAGGATCTCCCGGAGGACGCCTACCGCGAGGCGCTCGTCGGGGTCGGTCTGCCGGAGCCCGTCGCCGCCATGCTCGCCCAGTCCGACGACGCCGCGAGCCGCGGCGCGCTCGATGACGACTCGGGCGACCTCGAACGCCTCCTCGGTCGTCCGCCGACGCCGCTGGCCGAGGTCGTCGCCGAGGCGCTGGCGGCATAGGCGCGCCGTCCCGGCCGGCTACACCGAGCAACGGCGGATGGCGTCCGCCAGCGCCGCGCGAGGGTCGCCGGTCGGGATGAACTCCTGGGCCACGAAGCCGGAGAAGCCGGCGGCGTCGAGCGCGCGCAGGATGGCCGGATAGAACAGTTCCTGGCTCTCGTCGATCTCGTGGCGCCCCGGCACGCCGGCCGTGTGGAAATGCGCGAACGCGTCGAGGCGGTCCGTCACCGTGCGGATCACGTCGCCCTCCATGATCTGCATGTGGTAGATGTCGTAGAGGATCCTGAACCGCTCCGACCCGATGCGGTCGACGAGCGCGAGGCCCCACGCCGTCGAGTCGGCCATGTAATCGGGGTGGTCGACCTTCGAGTTGAACAGCTCGATGCAGAGCGTGACGCCGAGCCGGTGGGCGTCGGGCAGGATCTGCTCGATGCCCTGCGCCATCGTCTCCAGGCCCGTCGCGTCGTCGAAGCCGTCGCGGTTGCCGGAGAAGCAGATGAGGTTCGGCCACCCCGCGTCCGCCGTGGCTTCGAGCTGGCGGCGGTACGCCGGGATCAGGTACGCCTGGTACTCGGCCCGATTCCAGCCCTTGCGGAGGCCGTCGACGGCCTCGTCCGGGTGGGCCGTCATGGCGCACGTCAGGCCGTAGCGCTCCAGGACCGGCGCGTCCGTCGGCTGCACCAGTTCCACCGACTCGATCCCCAGTTCGACGGCGACTTCGCAGAGCTTCTCCAGCGGCCAGTCGTTGAAGGGCCACCGCGTGACCGAGTGGCGGAACGACGGCCGCGCCCGGCGGCTGGCGGTGGG
>CAYPVZ010000259.1:0-5210 GCA_964414235.1 uncultured Rhodothermales bacterium
ACGCTGATCATCAAGAAGGGCGAGCACTGGGCGCTCCTCTACTGCGGCGACGACGTGTTCGCCGTGCCGGCCTACCCGTTGGAGGACGACGTCGACCCGACCGGGGCCGGCGACACGTTCCTCGGCGGCTTCGCCGGCCACCTCGCCCGCTGCGGCTCGACGTCACCCGAGACCATGCGCCAGGCCGTCGTCGTCGGTTCTGCGCTGGCGTCGTTCGTCGTTGAGGCGTTCGGGCCGGAGCGCCTGCTCACGGCCACGCCAGCCGACCTCGACGAGCGGATCGAGGCATTCCGGCGGCTTTCAGCGGTTCCCCAGATCGTGACGGCCTAGCCGTTCGTGTAGCGGTTGAACAGGGCGGCCTGGGCCTCGAAGACCCAGACGTTCATGATCGTGTCCTCCGAGACCTCGACCTGGGCGCTGACGCGCCGGGCGTCGGTTCGGCCCCACTGGGCGATCTCTTCGAGCGACGTGACGCCGGCCTGGTAGAGCAGCCGCTGCGCGTCGTCGTCGATCGACGAGATCACCGTGAGGTCCTCCGCGCCCTCGGGCGCGACGAACGGAGCCGCATCGACTGGGGGCATCGGGTCCGGCGCAACTGGCGTCGGCGCCGCGACGGGTTCGGGCGAGGGGGAGACCGCGAGCGCGTCGAGGTCGAGAAGGCCGGATGCCGGAGCGGGGGATTCGGGGCGGTCCGAACGGGCGATCCACGTCATCTCCGGCGCGGGCGCGGGCGCCGCCGGCGGGGTGGGGTGGGGCGCCGCGAGCGAGTCAGCGAATCCCTCGGTGGGCGGTGCGCTGGCATACGGGGCGGAGAGAGCGGGCGCCGTCGGAGTCCAGGATTCGAAGAGGTCATCATCGGCGTCGTCCCTCGGCGGGGCCGGCACGTCCACGGCCGCCGAGTCGCCAGAGGGCGCGTCAAATGAGAAGTCGTCGAAAGAGATCTCCTCGAAGGTGAAGGTCTCCGGCGAAGCCGAGGGCGCGACATCTTCGAAGGCGACGTCCTGAAACGTGTCTGGAAGCGGGAGGGACTCCGCCGGCGGCTCATCCGCCAGGGGGAGTTCGGCGGCGGGGGAGTCTGCCGGTCGAGATGTGGGAGCGGCGCCGAAGTCCACGTCTTCGAAGGTGGAGGTGCCGAGCGGTGCAGGGGGCAGTTCCTGGGCCGGCGGGAGGGCGGCCGGTGCCGTGGCCTGGAGCTGGGCCGTCTGCTGGAGCGCGCCGATCTGCTGCCGGATCTCGGCCATCTCGGCCTCGCGCCGCTGGGTCTCGTGCCGAAGCTCGCTGCGGATGCCGTCGACGTGGGTGCGCTGGGCTTCCATCGTCTGGCGGACCGCGTCGAGCTTCTGTGCCAGCAGCTGGCGCTGCGTCTCACCCTGCAGCCGCTGCTCGGCCATCGACCGCTCGATCTGGTCGCCGATCGCCCGGATGTCCTCCGATGTCGGGGCGGACGACGGGGCGGGAGCACTCGGGCGCGGCGCCGTCGGCTCGACGGCCTCGCGGTAGCGCGCGCGGAGGAAGTACACGACGGTGCCGCCCACGATGAGGGAGCCTGCGACGATGGCCAGGACGACGAGAAGGAGGGACATCGGTCTACTCGGAGGCGGGCGAGTCGGAGACGAGCGCGAGCGCGTGAGGGCCGACGCCGGTGCCGATCTGGAGGCGGCCGGCTGCGATGGCGTCGGAGAAGAGCTGTTCGAGGAGTGCGCCGCGCGCGGCGGCGAGCTCAGGGTCGGGAGCGGTCACGGCCACGCGGTACGACTCGGGGTTCCACTCGAACCGGCTCGCCATGCGGTACACGTACGACCGGAGCGTCGGATCGAGGCGCGCGCTCCGGCGGCCGAAGCCGAACTGGATCGCGTCGAGCAGCCGCGAGAGCTCGATGTCGAGCGGCTGATCGCCAGCCTCCTCCAGGCGCGTGAGGAGATCGACGGGGATGGGCGAGGGGTCAGCAGGGAAGTCCGAAGGGGAGGGCGCGGCGCGGGTATCGGCCGGCCGTGTCGAAACCTGAGCGGGGGGCGCGCCTGTGCCTTCCGCCTGGGGGGTGGCCAATTCGTGGGGGAGGGCGTCGGGTGGCACGTCCAGCGTCACCGCCAGCGCGACGGCGAGCGCCAGCGCCAGCAGGGCCAGCGCGCCGATGGTGGCGATGGCCCAACTCGGAAGGGGCGGGCCGTCGGGCAGGTGGCTGAGGGCCTCCGAGATGCGCGACGGGCGGGGCGGGGCGGCCGGCGGCGGGGCAGAGACGGGCGGCAGTGGAGCGCTCCCGAACGTGTCTTCGTAGATCCGCTCGACCACCACGCCGCCAGGCGCCGGGTCCTCGGCTGGCGGCCACTCGCGGGCACCGGGCGCGCTGGGCGCTCGGGTCGAGAGCGGAACGGAGCCGAGTAGATCGGTAACGGCCACGCGCGTGGTGGAAGCGGGCGGGGGGATGGACGGGATACTGGAGGGCGCCGCAACCACTGTGCCGGCGGGCGCCGAGCCACGGGCGCCGGGTATCTTTCGCCGTCCTTCCCCACACCTGTGAGAGGCCGCCTCGTCCTGTTCCTGGCCGGCGCGCTCGGCGCGGCCTACGCGCTCGCCGCCTGCCGCACCTCGGCCCCCGAGGCCGCCGTCGCCGACGATGCCTCCTGGACCTACGTCGGCGACGGGGCCTGCCAGCAGTGCCACGCCGACCTCGCCACGAGCTACGCGCGGACGGGCATGGGCCGCTCGGTCTCGCGCTTCGATCCGGCGACGGCACCCGAGCAATTCGACGCGGCCGGGGCCGGCTCTGTCGTCTGCGCCGACGACGGCTACTGCTACCAGGCCTTCGTTCGCGGCGACACGCTGTTCCAGCGTGAGACGCGGCCCGACACGCCCGGCTACGAGCGCGTCCAGGCGGCCAGCCACGTCGTCGGCTCGGGGCACGCAACGCGGTCGTATCTCATGGCGGCGGGCGGCGACGGCGGTGCCTACCTCACCGAGATGCCGCTCACGTGGTACGTCGAGCGTGAGATCTGGGCGCTCAGCCCAGGCTACGAGCAGACCAACGAGCGCTTCGATCGGCCCATCACGCTCGACTGCCTCACGTGCCACGACGCGCGGCCGGGCCATGCGCCGAGCCAGAACTTCTATACGGAGGTCCCGCTCGGCATCTCATGCGAACGGTGCCACGGACCGGGCTCGGCACACGTCGCGGCCTTCGAGGCAGGGGGGGAGCCGGCCGACCCGAAGATCGTCAATCCGGCACGCCTCTCGACCGACCGCCAGCTCGACGTCTGTCAGCAGTGCCATCTCACCGGTGAGACTGTCTATGCCTCGGTGAGGATGCGACGACGTACCGGCCCGGTCGGCCCCTGGCGGCGCACCGGAGCGTCTTCGTCACGCAGGCGGCCCTCGACGATCCGGCCGCCTTCGGCATCGCCAGCCACGCCGAGCGGCTGATGCGGAGCGCGTGCTTCGAGGGCAGCCTCGGCACTGGCCGCGAGATGACGTGCACGACCTGCCACGACCCCCACGTCTCCAACGCCGAACGGCCCGCTGACCACTTCAACCAGGCGTGCCAGACGTGCCACGGCCCGAGCGCGCACGAGTCCGCATGCACGCGGCCGGGCGCCGCCAGCGTGGCCGAGGCCATGACGGGCGACTGCGTGAGCTGCCACATGCGCTCCGGAGGAACGTCCGACATCCCGCACGTCTCGTTCACCGACCACTGGATTCGCCGCGACCCGCCCCCCTCGACGAGCGGAGGCGCCATCGACCTGGAGCAGTTTCGCCGAACGACGCCCTTCACCCTTGTAGACCTCGCGGGCGAGCGCCAGACGTCCGGAGCCGAGGCGGAGGTGACTCTCGCGCTCGCGACGTTCATGCTGTACGAGACGAGTCACCGGCTACCCGCCTACCTGCCCCAGGTCGTTCGACGCCTTCGCGCCGGACTGGCGGCCGGTGTCGAGCGGACCGACGCGCGGGTCACGCTCGGTCGGGCTCTCTTCGAGATGGACTCGCTGGGAGCGGCGCAGGCGGAGCTGGCCGAGGCCGTGCGACGTGATCCGCAGGCACCCTATGCGCAGCTCTGGCTGGGCGTCGTCGAGGCCGCGCGGGGAGAGTCCGATGCCGCGGTCGGCGCGTTGCGCGAGGCGGTCCGGCTGGCGCCGCAGCTGACCGAGGCGCGCGCGCAACTGGGAGCAGCGCTCATGGCGATGGGCCGATGGGCCGACGCGGCCGACGTGCTGGAGAAGGCCGTCGCCCAAGACCCGCTGCGCCATTCGGGTGCATGGAACGACCTGGGATTTGCCCGTTTGCAGCAGGGCGACCTCTCGCGCGCGCTCACAGCACTCCGCCGGTCGGTCGCGCTCGACCCGCGTCTCGGCATCGCCCGCGTCAACCTGGGGGCAGCGCTCTTCAGCCGCGGCGACCTCGACGCGGCCCGCGCCCAGTTCGACGCCGCCCTCCGCATCGACCCGAACGACCGGGGAGCACTCGGCAATCTCGGCCTGATCGCCGCCCGGCAAGGGAGGACCGGCGATGCTCGCGCCCGATTCCGCCAGCTCCTCCAGCTCGATCCTTCCGACGCCCGCGCCCGCGCGGCGCTCGCCGACCTCGACCGATGAGATTCTGCCTCGCCCTGCTCGTTCTCGCCCTCGCCGCCTGCCAGTCCGGCCCGGTCGATCCGGCGACGGCCGACGCGGTGCCGCTCCGGCTCGATCGGAAGCAGCCTGAGCGCCTGCTCCACAGCGTTCTCGGCGCTTACCTGGGACCCGATGGTGGCGATCCGTTCGAGGCCGGTCTCGTCGAGGGGGAAGGGGGCGATCTCGTGCTCCATCCGTCCCTCCTCCCCGAGTCCGCTCGCGCGGCGCTCCACGACGCGAACGGCGACGGGGCCATCGACTGGGACGAGCTGGCGGCCATGCTGGAGGCGACCTACGTCGAGGCCCGCGCCTTCCCCGCGACCCTCGATGCGCTTCGCCAGTCGGCCGACTACGCGGCGGGCGAGCCCGAGTGGTTCACGGTCGAGGTGGACGGGGTCATGACGGCCGCGCGGCGGCGCATCCACGTCCCGACGGCGGCGCTGCGGGAGGCCATGACCACGTTCGCCGCGTCCGGCGCGCTGGCGTACCCGGCCGGCACGTGGATCGTCGGCGAGCACGTCGCGGACGGCGCGGTGGTCGAGACGACCGTCAAGCGGCGCCGGGCCGACGGGTTCTGGGACTTCGCCGTCTACGGCGAAGTCCCAGAAC
>CAYPVZ010000260.1:0-5186 GCA_964414235.1 uncultured Rhodothermales bacterium
TCGGATGCGCGCTGCTCACTTGGGGGGGCCGTCCAGAGGTTTTGTTAGCGGGTCTTAGACCGCCGCCCGCACTCCGGGCAACAGGCAGAGCGGGCGATCAGGTGGGCGGTGACGAGCAGGCCGGACTGCGTGGACTCGACGTCGTCGAGGTGGCAGCCGGGGAGTTCGAACGGGACAGCAGGGGTGGCCATCGCAGGAGCAGGGAAGCGGTCTGCTCAAACGATGGCGGCGGGTGCTCTGCGCGGCGTGACCACACGAAGTGCGGAAGAGCCGGGAAGCCTGGGACAGGTCATTCAAGGCTGCGTGTCGGCCGGCCGATCCCGTCGTCCCTGCACCGACGACGATGGACTACGCGATCTGCGACGAGCGCTGGGCGCGCGTCGAGCACCTGCTCCCCGTCAAGCCCTTCGACCCCGGGTGCATCGCCGCCGACAACCGGCTCTTCCTCGACGCCGTGCTATGGGTCGCCCATACCGGCGCCCCATGGCCTGCGCTCCCCGACCGGTTCGGCAAGCACAACTCGGTCTTCCAGCGGTTCAACCGCTGTGCCAAGCGCGGCGTCTGGGAGCGGATCTTCGACGCGCTCCAAGCGCCCGACGCGGAGTGGCTCCTGCTCGACTCGACGACCGTGAGGGCGCACCAGCACGCCGCCGGTGCTCGAATGGGCGGGCGGATGCCCGCCCGGGGGACCCGCCGAAGGAGGCCGCCGCACGCGAGGGGCTCGGCCGCTCTCGCGGCGGGCTGACGACGAAGCTCCACGGGGTAACCGACGCGCTCGGAAACCCGCTCCGGTGGGTCCCCACGCCGGGCCAGCGGAACGACGTCACGCAGGCTCGGGCGCTGCTCAATGGGATCGAGACCGAGGCCGTAGTTACGGACAAGGGCTATGACGCCGATTGGCTCGTGGCGCGGATCGAGGCGGCAGGTGCCGAGGCCGTCATGCCGCCGAAGCGTAACCGGCTCGCGCCCCGGACCTACGACGCGAACCTGTACGCCGACCGGAACAAGATTGAGCGGCTGTTCGGAAAGCTGAAGCACTACCGACGGGTGGCGACGCGCTACGAGAAGCTGGGCCGCAACTACCTCGCGATGGTGTACGTGGCCTCGATCATGACGCTGCTCCGCTGAATGTTACTACCTCCTGGCTCCGCTCCTCGTTCTTTGATAAGCCCTCTGGACTCTGATCCTCTGGGCGCTTGTGGGCCAAGGGGTTGTGCTACGGCATCTGTAGTATGGGGGGGGGTGGGGGTAGGGCACTTGTCGAAGTGTGTTTGGGCCTCATTCCTAAAAAAGCTGCAGGCATTGATCGGGCGGTCGTATGATCGGGTGCGGGCAGGAGTGCCTCGGTGTAGTTCGGCCCATCTTTTACGATAATCTGTTTCTACCTGCCAGTTCATGCGCGCCTCTGGCCATGACGGACACTCGGCGAACATTTGGCCGGCGTTCACGGACGCCATGCTCGCGTTTGTCCTCGTCCTCGTTCTTATGATCGTGTTCTATGTCGGCCAGCGGGTGGTGGTGGCGGGGCCAGACCAGAACCAAATCTTGAACGACCAGGAGGCCGTAGAGGAGCTGCTTGACGAGTTTCAGGGGGAGGGCGTCTCCTATCGGCGCGGGCTGGGCCGCCACGACCTGACGTTCGGGTCGGAGGCCCTGTTCGAGAGCGGGAGCGCCGATCTCAACGCCGAGGGCCGACGATTCCTCGCGACGCTCGGCCGTTCCATTGCCGCGGAGGGCGTCCAGACCCTCCAAGAGATCTCCGTCGCCGGTCACACCGATGACGTGCCAGCACGGGGAACCCGTTTCGCGAGCAACTGGGAGCTCTCGACGGCCCGGGCGACAGAGGTTGTCCGGTTCCTCGCCGAGTCCGGCGTCGACCCCGAAGATGTCATGCTCTCGGCCACGGGGTACGGGCAGTACGCCCCGGTCTTTCGCGAGCACACTGCGAAGGCGCGCGCGCGCAACCGGAGGATCGAGATGCGCCTCGTCTATTCCCAGGACTCCCTCTCCACCAACTCGTGACCCGTTCCAGTCCGTCGTTTCTCGCTCTCGCCGTCGCGATGGCGACCGGCATGCTCTCATCGTGTAAGGGCGCGGAGATCGATGGGGTCGCCTTGCTCTCTGCCATCGCCGACAGCGCCCAAGCGGCCGTCCCTGCGCTCCGCCTCCCCGAGGATAGAGTCGGCGGGGAGGTCGAGGTCTACGTCGACCTTTCTCTGACCATGCGGCCGTTCCTTCAGGGCGCCCAGCCCGCACTGACGCCGTACTACGGTCTACTCGAGCAGCTCAACGACGACCTCGGCGGTGATGTCGAGTTTTACGGGTTTGGCGTCGTCCCTGGAGCCGCGGCCCAGACCGTCGACAGGCTCGGTGGTGTGAGCCGGGCGCTCCGGGTGGCCAGCTATGACCGGCTCAACAACGACTACGCCGGTCTGTTCGAGACGTTCATCCCCGACGTTGGCTACGTAGAGTACCGCGCTCCGACCCGGATCGTGATCACCGATGGCGTCGAGTCCGACGCTGAAGGCGGGCGGCGATATGGCAGCGTTGTGGCCGCAGTGGACCGCTGGGTCCGGGCTGGCGGGGCGTTCGCGGTCCTCGTGTTCCGGTCGGGATACCAGGGGATGTATTACGCCGAGTCGGCCGCATGCGCGGGGGCGAAGTTCGCGTGGTCGTGCAACGACCGGCCGGTCGTTGCATTCGTGTTCGCGGACGGCGAGGGCCGCATCGCCCAGGTCCGCGCCGCGCTGGCGGGCGGCGGGCGGCGCCCCGACTACGCGCTCGTGGTCGGCGGTGCGAGCGAGTACGACCTGCAGCCCGTCGCCGAAGTCGAGGTCGAGGGCCGAAGCCGGCCTGACCGGCTCCTCCGCGACATGACAACCGTGTTCGTCGACGACACCCGCCCGTTCTCGGTCGCGCGCGTCTCGCAGCAGGCGATCGACGCCGCCGGTTTCTTCCCGTTGACCGTGGTCGCTCAGACGCCAGAGGGGCCGGCGTGGGAACGGCTCGACCCGGCCGCGCGCGCGCGCTTCCTCGGCTCGCTCCGGCCCGAGGTCCACGCATGGGCAATCGAGAGCGCCGGTCGCCGGGCCGACGGCCGCGACAGCCTGGTGCTCCACGCCGTCGAGGTCGTCGAGAAGCCCGGGGCCGCAGAGGTCGTCGTCGACTCGTCGGGTGGCGTCCGGGTGACCGTCCCCGTCTTCCGGCCCGAGCCGCCCTCAGGGCTCCGCCGGACGCGACGGTTCGCGTGGCTCGTCACGCTGACGCCCTATGAGACCGCCCCGCTCCTCATCCCTGACGCGCTCTCCACGACGGCCGACTGCTCAAACGACCAGTGCAGCCGGGTCCTCAACCTCAGCCCGATGCTCGGCGCCATTCTCCGCGACGACTACGTCCCAGGCCGGGCCTTCTTCGTCACCGACTGGCCAGAGTAGCCGTCCCTTCGCTCCCGTTTTCCATGATCCTCGTCGCGTACCTCGTTCTCTCGTTCGTCCTGTTCCTCGTCGTCGCATCCGCCCTCACGGCGCCGGCCATGAAGGGGTGGGAGGCCCGCGGCGCTCGCCACGTCGAGGCCCAGACGAGCGGGCGCAACCTGCTCATCCTCGGCGTGCTCCTTGCGCTGCTGGCGCTCGTGGCCGTGATGGAGTCGCTGATCCTCGACGTGAGCGATGCGATGCAGGACGCCCAGTACGCCATCGGCGACAAGATCGGGGCGGGGCTTCTGTTCGTGGCACAGACGCCGAACGGGTCGGTCTCGTGGGGGCTATTCCTCGTCCTGTTCCTGGGGGCTTCCCTCGGGCTCATGGTGGGGACGGCCCTCGTGGCGGGGCGCTATGCGACGATGCGGCGGACCCCGTGGACGTCGTACCTCCTTCGCTCGCGCCGCTAACGCCCCTCGGTCTCCTCCCCTCTGACCATGTCTGACGACCTCTTCCTCATCACCGGCGGCGGCACTGGGGCCAAAGTCGCTGAGGCCCTCGTGCACCTGTGCGCGGCCGGGCTCGGCCCGCGCCGGGCCCACCTGCTGGTGATCGACGCAGACTCCGACAACGGCAACCTCAAGCGCGCGCTGGCGACGGCCGAGGACTATCAAAAGCTCCAGCGGTGGCCATGGTCGGTCTCGACCTCCTTCGGCGGCCGGCTGGGGTTCGGGAAGAAGCAGGCGGCCATCGACCTGTTCCGCACGGAAATCTCGGTGTGCAAGGTCACCGAGCCCATCGAGACCACGACCGACGGGGGCCGCGACCTCGCCACGGCCGCGGCCGACGACGCCGGGCTCGGCCGGGCCATTGACCTGTTCTACGACCCCGACGAGCAGCAGGCCAGCAACGCCGACGGTTTCCGCGCCCGCCCGAACCTTGGCTGCCTCCTGCTGGCGGATCACCTCGACCGACGGCTCCAGAGCCACATCGACGCGACTCCGTTCCTCGACGCTATCCGCGCAGCGGAAGGTGTCGTGCCGATCGTCGTGGCGGCGAGCGTTTTCGGAGGGACCGGCGCGTCGCTTCTCCCGACGGCCCGAGGCGTCGTGGAGCGTGCGCTACGTGCGCAGGAAGGCGCCGACGACCTGCTCGCCCGGCTCCGGTGGAGCGCGGCGATGGTCTTGCCACACTACATGCCCCAGAAGAGGCTCGAGAGCGTCGATCCGGATCGCTACCTCTTGGACACGGCTAACGCGCTCCAGTTTTATGGGACGCTCCAGCGTGCCGCTGAGCAGGCGAGGGACGACGGTACGGCCGCGTCGGTCCGGTGGGCGTTCGACGCGATCTACCTCGTCGGCTCGGAAAAGCCCGAGCGCAACCGCGTCGTCCCGAAGCTGGGTCGCGAGGCGCAGTCGAATCCCGGCTACCTCGAAGAGGCCGTCGCGGCGATGGCCGTCCTCGACTTTGCGCGCGAGCCGACGGGGGGGCAGCCGGTCCGCGTGTTCCACCCCGGCTCGTCGGACTCGGCCCTGGGCTGGTCGGACCTGCCCCTGGGGGCTGCCGAGGGCGGTGGGCTCGGGGCCGAGGGCCGCGTCGCGTTGCTCCTCCACCTCGCCGCGTTCTACCTCCGCCCAGCCCACCGCCGCGAGGCCGAGTACGAGCAGGGCCTCGCCGCGCTCTTGCGCCAGTCGGACGCCGACCCGCAGTTCCTCACTCGGGAGGCGTGGTTCAGGAGATGCTCGACCCATGGGGCGAGGCCGTCAG